>NZ_JCBCUY010000018.1:0-117656 GCF_059862705.1 Pseudomonas sp. MF08817 | reverse complement strand
CAAACGCTTCGACTTCAAATGCCCGATCGAGGTGATGGGCGAAGTGATGCAAGAAGCCGTGGTGATGCGGCATGATGCTCCCGCTTCAATTCAATAACCGTGTTGCACTCAGATCCTGCAACCGCCCTGTTTTTCTGTCGGTACAGAAAATATGAATTTTTTATGACTATGCCGACTTTGTTAATACTCTGGAACAAAAAGTAATTTGGCGGGTGTTGTGATCGGACTGATTCACGACCGATGCTTGACTCTAACTGATACAAAGTAGCGTGTAACGCAGGCCTGAATACCCGCGATTTAATTTAAAGACACACCATTTTTAATGTTTTTTTGTAGTCCAAATCCGTGATGCTTGTAGGGAAGGTCTCTGGCTGTTAGTGGCCGGGGGGTAGGCCATCCCAAGGGGTAAATGACTAGGCTATTGTGCTGACTCTAAAAATTCGAACAGCGAAAATTGGACTTGCCCATGAATAAAGTGCTGATCGTGGATGATCATCCCGTCATACGTCTTGCTGTACGCATGCTGATGGAGCGCCATGGCTATGAAGTCATTGCGGAAACGGATAATGGCGTTGATGCATTGCAACTTGCCCGCGAGCATATGCCCGATATTGTTATCCTGGATATCGGCATACCCAAGCTCGATGGCTTGGAAGTTATTGCGCGACTTACCTCCACTGCAATGCCTTTCAAGGTGTTGGTACTCACCTCCCAGGCTCCCGGACATTTCTCCATGCGGTGCATGCAGGCCGGAGCCGCGGGCTATGTCTGCAAGCAGCAGGACTTGACGGAGCTGCTCAGCGCCATTAAGGCCGTGCTTTCCGGCTATAGCTATTTCCCCAACCAGGCCTTGCACACGGTGCGTTCGAGCCTTGGCAATGCCAGTGAGGCCGATATGGTCGATCGCTTGTCGGGGCGAGAAATGATGGTGTTGCAACAACTGGCCCGTGGGAAAACCAACAAGGAAATCGCCGACGGGATGTTCCTCAGCAACAAGACCGTTAGCACTTACAAAACCCGCTTGTTGCTCAAGCTCAATGCTCGTTCCCTGGTTGATCTGATTGAGTTGGCGCAACGTAATGGTCTGGTTTGAGGCCAGGTAAGAGCGCGCGACCTGCACCGGTTGTTCGGTAGGGTTCGTGTTATCAGCTTGAAGTGACTGCTCAGGCACTGACAGTTGTGCGCCAGGGGGGGAGTGGCGGCGGGACGTTGGGGTTGAAACGAAGACGGTGCTGAAGGTGCTGCGCAGTTAACAAAAAGCCTCCACTTTGGGAGGCTTTTAAGGTTTAGAGATCAAAGTCGTAATCCGCAAGTTGCCTTTGTAGACGCCGTTCTTCGAGAAGATTGTCGATGGTGCGGCGCTTGCTGAGGTTGGTCTTGGCGACCTCTACCACGGGTTCGGCATCTTCTACTTCGGTGGCGGTGAAGTCGTCGTCTATGTCGGGTTGTTCTTTACCAGCGCTCATCGGTTAACTCCAAGCTTGGGCTGCCGTTGGCGCCCCTTATAGCGACAATCCGCTGGCGGGTAAAAAAGATTTTTTCAATCGATTGATAAGCTAACTCTATGGCAGCTCAATCGTCCGAGTTTTTTTCCTTGTATTCGCACAGGTCTTCGATTCGGCAACTACCACAGCGGGGCTTGCGTGCCTGGCACACGTAGCGCCCGTGCAGGATCAGCCAATGGTGCGAGTCCAGCAGGTACTGTTTGGGCACGAATTTCATCAGTTGTTTTTCCACTTCCACCACGTTCTTGCCCGGCGCCAGGCCGGTGCGGTTGCTGACGCGGAAGATGTGGGTATCGACGGCCATGGTCAACTGGCGAAATGCGGTGTTGAGCACTACATTCGCGGTCTTGCGGCCGACGCCGGGGAGCGCCTCCAGCTCTTCACGGGTTTGGGGCACTTCCCCGCCATGGTGCTCGACCAGCAACCGGCAGGTTTCGATGACGTTCTTGGCCTTGCTGTTGTAGAGGCCGATGGTCTTGATGTAGTGCGACAGCCCTTCGATCCCCAGGGCATGAATAGCGGCTGGGGTGTTGGCCACCGGGAACAGCTTGGCAGTGGCTTTGTTGACGCCCACATCGGTGGATTGGGCAGACAGGATTACCGCAATTAGCAACTCAAACGCTGATGAGTAGGCCAGTTCGGTTTTGGGTTGCGGATTGTCTTCGTGGAATCGACGGAAAATTTCCAGGCGTTTTGCGGCATTCATGGGTAGTCGGATTCCTTGTCTAGACGGTCAGGGCGCGCGCGTCGAGCCCAGGCTTGTCTGGCCGCGATGAGCAGCCCCAGTAGGATGAAACTGCCGGGTGTGAGCGCAAGTAGATGGGGGCTGGCGGCCGTTACCCAGATCCACAGCGCCCCGCAGTCGTCGATCGATCCAGCAAGCCACCCCCAGTGATTGCCCAGCGAGCCGCTGCCGAGCAGTTCGCGCACCGCGCCCAGGAGGAGTAGCAAGCAGGCGGACAGCCCCAACAGGCGCAGCCTATGGCGCAAGGTATCGTGGATGAAGAAACCGTTCATCTCCAACACCACGCATTGCAACCCGATCAACCCAGGGTAAAACCCCAGGCTGTGATGTAGAGGCAAACTGTGCAGTTGCAAGGCCAAGTCGGCACAACCGGTGAAAGTGGCTGCGAGAACGACGCTGGCGGGCAGGCGCAGGCTTTCTGTCAAGCGTGGGCGTAGCCCTCTCATTGCTACGGCATAGGCCACGACGACTGTCAGCAGCATCAGCCCCCAGCTGAGGGCATTGACCAGGCTGCCAGTAACGCCTAGCAGTGGCGCCAGGAGCAGGCTGTTGCGCAGCGTCACGGCGTTAGTCATGGGCGCCCTCGCCAAGCAGTTGGGCTCTGTGCTCGTCGAAGTAGCGCAATGCGTCATGCACGGCGCTGACGGTGGCCCGGGAGGTGAGGGTGGCGCCGGCCAATTGGTCGAACTGGCCGTTGTCTTTCTTCAGGGCCCAGGCCGGCTCGGCCGGGTTGCCAAGGGATTTGCCGGCGAAGCTCGCCAGCCAGGGGTTGGGCGTCAGCGCAATCTGCGCGCCAAGCCCTGGGCTCTCGTTGTGGGCCAGGGGTTTGATGGCCAGCAATTTGCCGTTCGCGCCGATGGCGATCAGCAGCTGGATCGGGCCGCCGTAACCCTGGACCTGGCTGTGCAAAAGGATCGCGCTGGGTCGTGCGGCCCGGGTCGCTCGATACCCGGCCAGCAGCCGACTGGTGGCCAGTTGCGGTTCGGCCAGTGCCAGCGGTTGGTCGAGGGGCTGATTGTCGTAGCTGCCTGGGAGCAGGAGCGAAAGTATTTTCTGGCTTTGCAGGGCTTTTTGCTGGGTGGCGATCAGTGGGGTGGCGAATCGTTGCAGCCACGCAGTGGCCGCGATGCCCGAGCCCGCCAGCAGCAACAGAACCAGTACGCCCCGGGCGCGACTCATGGGGCACTCGCCGGGGCGGGAAAGAGCCGGTCCAGAGCCGGTACGCCCAGGTTCATCAGCAGCACGGCGAAGGCCAGGCCATCGGGATAGCCGCCCCAGGTGCGGATCACGTAGGTGAGGATGCCGACGCCTGCGCCGAAACACAGCCGGGCCTTGGCCGTGCGCGGCCCCGACACTGGCTCGGTGACGATAAAAAACGCGCCCAGCACAGTGGCGCCGCTGAGCCAATGAAACAGCGGCGAGCCGTTGGAGTCCGAGCCTGTGCCGTTCCAGAACAGCAGGCCCATGACGAACAAACCTGCCAGCAGGCCCACCGGCGCATGCCAGGTGATGATCCGTTGTTGCAGCAAAAACGCACCACCGGCCAGGAATCCAAGGTTGGCCCATTCGCTGCCTTTGCCGCCCCAATGGCCGAACGCCGGGTTGCTGGCGAACAATTCATCCACCGTCAGGCTGTTGTTGATACGCAGGCTGTCCAGCACTGTGGCCTGGCTCCAGGCATCGGCCAGCGGCGCACCGAAATCGATGCCGAACACCTGTTGCATTGCTACCGGTAAGCTCACGCTGGCGAGCCCGGGCCACTGCGTCATGGCATGGGGGAAGCACACCAGCACCAGGGCATAGCCCAACATGGCCGGGTTGAACGGGTTTTGGCCGACGCCGCCGTACAGATGCTTGCCAAACAATAAGGCGCAAGCGGTGGCGCTGACCGTCAGCCACCACGGGCAGAAGGCCGGTAGGGCGATTGCCAGCAGGGCGGCGCTGACCAGGGCACTGCCATCGCTCAGCGCAGGCATGACCGCCCGTCGCCGTAGGCGCAGGATTAGCGCTTCGACCGCCACGGCGGTGGATGCGGCCAGCAGTAGGTTGATCGCCAGCCCCCAGCCGTACAGCCACAGCAGCACCGCGAGCCCAGGGATGGTCGCCAGTAGCACTCGCTTCATGGCGTGCTGCAGGCGCGGGTCAGCCGCTTCACGGGGCAACATGGTCTTGCACCTGGCGTTCTGCTTGGGTCAATCGCGCTTGGGCCTGGGCCAGTTGCTCGGCAGAGACGCCGGGTTGGCGTTGCAGTTTGTTCAGGGCGGCGCGGGCGTAGGCCAGTTCGGTTTTCAACTGGCGCAGGTGGCTGTCGATGGGGCGTTTCTCGGTGCGCTGCAACTGCGGCGCGGGGCGGTCATTCTGGTCTTCGGCTTGGTGCAGGGCATGTTCGGCCTGGCCCAGAGTTTCCCGCAACGCTTGCAGGCGCTCGGCGGGTGCGCCGTCGGCCTGGGCTTTTTTCAGTTCGGCACGGCGGGTGGCCAGTTGGATCTTGGCTTTTTTCAGTTCGACGTCCCGCGGTGCAGGGGCGGCGGGCGTGGCCGGTTGTATGTGGGCCAGGGCCAGTTCGGCGGCTTCGAATTGTTGGGCCAGCAGCCTCAGTTGGGTCTGTTGCTCGAAGGTTGGTGGGTGGCCGAAGGCTTTCAGGGTTTTGTGCAACTGTGCGCGGCTCATGGCCAGGTCGATCTTGGCTTTTTTCAACGCGACGTCGGCGGCCACGGCTTTTTGCGCGCGCACCCGTTCAATCGCGGCGTGTATCGGGTTGTCAGGCGTTTCGGCCGTGATGGCGGGACCTTTGGCGCGGGCTTGCTTGCGTTCTTCATCACGGCGCAAACGGGCGTTGCGTTGTTCAAAGCGGCGGCGTGCGTGGTTGCGCTTGGCGCTACGGGCCTGTTGCTCTTGCGGGCTGTGGGCCAGCCCGCCGACGATGGGTACTACGGTGGTCAAGGGCAGCGGCAGCAGGTCGATGCAGTCCACCGGGCAAGGCGCCACGCACAGGTCGCACCCGGTGCACTCGTCGATGATGACCGTGTGCATCAGCTTGGCGGCGCCGACAATCGCGTCCACCGGGCAGGCCTGGATGCACTTGGTGCAACCGATACACTCGGCCTCGCGGATGTACGCTACCTGGGCCGGGGCGCTGCCACGCTCCGGGTCCAGTTGCAGTACTGGCACCTTGAGCAGTTCGGCGAGGGCGGCGATGGTTTCGGCGCCGCCCGGCGGGCACCGGTTGATGGCCTCGCCCTTGGCGATGCCTTCGGCGTAGGGCTTGCACCCGGGGTGGCCGCATTTGCCGCATTGGGTTTGCGGCAGTAGGGCGTCGATACGTTGAATCAGGCTCATGGGTTGAACAGTCCGGTAAAACCGAGAAACGCCACGCCGATCAATCCGGCGCTAATCAGCTCGATCGGCAGGCCACGAAAGGGCAGGGCGATATCGTTGTCGCGGGTGCGCTGGCGTAAATCATCGAACAGGCTTAATACCAGCCAAAAGCCCAAGCCGCCACCCAGGCCCAGCGCCAGTGTTGCGCCGAGCCCGCGCTCTGCCTGGCTGCTCAGCAAACCTGCGCCCAGTATCGCCGCATTGCCCAGCAACAGCGGCCAGAGCCCGGCAAGCGGTAGCCGTGGTAACACCCGCGCCAGCAGCTTCAGTACCGGGCCGATCAGGCCGACGGCCAACGCCAGCCAGACAAACAGGCGCAACCCGGTCAGGCCCAGGGGGTGCAGCAGCCATTCATACAGCAGGTGCCCGAGCAGGGCGTTGCTCAGCATCAGGCAAGTGGTGGCCAGGCCTAGGGCATGGATGCGCAGGCGATCGGCGTCGGCCAGCAGCGTGTCGCTGCCCAGCGGCCAATGCAGGATGAGGTTGTTAATCAGGGCAGCGCTGGCAAGCGTGAACAGGAGGTCGGTCATGGTGGTGCCGGGTTGGGCGAGCGGATTGCCTCAAGCCTAGGGCAAGCGGGCAGGGCCGGCCAGATAAGAAAATCCCACGGCCACCGGCAAGTGGTCGTGGGATCGGGCCTGCGCGGTGCGTTACTTGATGCGCTGGCCTGGCTTGGCGCCGCTATCAGGGCTGAGCAGGTAGATTTCTTCGCCGCCAGGGCCGGCAGCCATCACCATGCCTTCAGAGACGCCGAAGCGCATTTTGCGCGGCTTGAGGTTGGCGATCATCATGGTCAGGCGCCCTTCGAGCTTGGCCGGGTCTGGGTAAGCGCTCTTGATGCCCGAGAACACATTGCGTTGCTCGTCACCGATGTCCAGGGTCAGGCGCAGCAGTTTGTCGGCGCCTTCCACGGCTTCGGCCTTGAGGATCAGGGCCACGCGCAGGTCAACGGCGGCAAAGGCGTCGAAGTCGATCTCGGCAGACAGCGGGTCTTTGGCCAGTTCGCCGTTGCCTTGTGGGGCAGCGCCGGTGTCGGTCTGGCTGGCGACCAGGTCTTCTTTGGACGCATCGGTCATCGCCTGAACCTTTACCGGGTCGATGCGGGTCATCAACGGCTTGAACTCGTTGAGCTGATGGTTGCTCAGCAAGGTGGTGTGGTCGTCCCAGGTCAGCGGCGGCACGTTGAGGAACGCCTCGGCGTCGGCGGCCAGCAGCGGCAGCACAGGTTTGAGGAAGATCACCAGTTGGCGGAACAGGTTGATGCCCAGCGCGCAGATGGCCTGGACTTCATCCTGCTTGCCTTCCTGTTTGTTCAGCGACCACGGCGCTTTGTCGGCGATCCAGGCGTTGGCGCGGTCGGCCAGGGCCATGGTTTCGCGCATGGCGCGGGCAAAGTCGCGGGCTTCATAGGCCTCGGCAATGCTTGGCGCAGCGCTAAGAAAGGCTTCGGTCAGTTCCGGCGCGGCATTGCCTGCCACCAGCACGCCGGCATTGCCCTTGTGGATAAAACCTGCGCAACGGCTGGCGATGTTGACGACCTTGCCCACCAGGTCGGAGTTGACCTTCTGCACGAAGTCTTCGAGGTTCAGGTCCAGGTCGTCCACACCACGGCCCAGCTTGGAGGCGTAGTAGTAGCGCAGGTATTCCGGCGCGAGGTGGTCAAGGTAGGTTCGGGCCTTGATGAAGGTGCCGCGGGACTTGGACATCTTCTGGCCGTTGACGGTCAGGTAGCCGTGCACGTTGATCGCGGTCGGCTTGCGGTAGCCGGCGCCTTCGAGCATGGCGGGCCAGAACAGCGCGTGGAAGTTGACGATGTCCTTGCCGATGAAGTGATACAGCTCGGCGGTGGAGTCCTTGCCCCAGAACGCGTCGAACTCCAGCTCCGGGCGGCGTGCGCAGAGGTTCTTGAAGCTGGCCATGTAGCCGATGGGTGCGTCCAGCCACACGTAGAAGTATTTGCCTGGCTCATCCGGGATCTCGAAACCGAAGTACGGCGCATCGCGGGAGATGTCCCACTGCTGCAGGCCGGCGTCGAGCCACTCAGCGAGCTTGTTGGCCACGGCTTCCTGCAGGGTGCCGCTGCGGGTCCAGGCTTGCAGCATGTCCTGGAAGTCCGGCAGCTTGAAGAAGAAATGCTGGGAGTCCCTGAGCACCGGGGTGGCGCCGGAAATCGCCGATTTCGGGTCCTTGAGGTCAGTGGGTGCGTAAGTGGCGCCGCATTTTTCGCAGTTGTCGCCGTACTGGTCTTCGGTGCCGCATTTGGGGCAGGTGCCCTTGATGAAGCGGTCGGCCAGGAACATTTTCTTTTCCGGGTCGAAATACTGGGTGATCGAGCGCGTGGCAATGTGCCCGGCATCACGCAGCTTGAGGTAGATCTGGCTCGACAGCTCACGGTTTTCTTCGGCGTGAGTGGAGTGGAAATTGTCGAAGTCCACCAGGAAGTCGGCGAAGTCGCCGCTGTGCTCGGCTTGCACGTTGGCGATCAGTTGTTCCGGGGTGATGCCTTCTTTTTCCGCGCGCAACATGATGGCCGAGCCGTGGGCGTCGTCTGCGCAGACGTAGATGCATTGATTGCCGCGTTGCTTCTGGAAGCGCACCCACATGTCGGTCTGGATGTACTCAAGCATGTGGCCAAGGTGGATGGAACCATTGGCATAGGGCAGGGCGCTGGTGACGAGGATCTTGCGTGGCTCGGACATGGGGCTCGGCTACTTGATGAAACGGAGGTCGGCCACTATAAAGCGCCGGCGCAGTTTTTTCACCCTGTCTGCGGCGTTGCGTGGCGGGTGCGGCGCCCGGGCATGTCCGCCATGGCGCTTAAACGGGTAGGATAGCCATCTGATTTTCCCTGTCCCGCTATCGGAGTAACCCATGAGCGCCGTCAATCGCGCAGCGGTGGAAGCCGTCCTTCGCCAATACACCGACCCCTATCTGAACCAGGACCCGGTCAGCGCCGGGTGTGTACGCAGCATCGAGATCGAGGGGGACCGGGTCAGCGTCAAGCTCGAAATCGGCTACGCCGCCGGCCTGTTCAAGAGTGGCTGGGCGCAGTTGCTGCAGTTGGCCATCGAACAACTCGAGGGCGTGCTGACGGCGCGGGTCGAAGTCAACAGCGTGATCGCCGCGCACAAGGCGCAGGCGCAGATCCCGGGCCTAGCCAACGTGAAGAACGTGGTGGCCGTGGCCTCCGGCAAGGGCGGCGTGGGCAAGTCCACCACCGCCGCCAACCTGGCCCTGGCCCTGGCCCGCGAGGGCGCCCGGGTGGGCATTCTCGATGCCGATATTTACGGCCCGAGCCAGGGCATCATGTTCGGCATTGCCGAAGGCACCCGCCCGAAAATCAAGGACCAGAAGTGGTTTGTGCCGATTGAGGCCCATGGTGTCGAAGTGATGTCCATGGCCTTCCTGACCGATGAGAACACGCCCATGGTGTGGCGCGGGCCGATGGTTTCCGGCGCGTTGCTGCAACTGGTGACGCAAACCGCCTGGGGCGACCTGGACTACCTGGTGATCGACATGCCGCCAGGCACCGGCGATATCCAACTGACCCTGGCGCAGAAAGTCCCGGTGGCCGGTGCGGTAATCGTCACCACCCCCCAGGACCTGGCGCTGCTGGATGCGCGCAAAGGCGTGGAAATGTTCCGCAAGGTCCACATCCCGGTACTGGGCGTGGTGGAAAACATGGCCGTGCACATCTGCTCCAATTGCGGGCATGCCGAGCATCTGTTCGGTGAGGGTGGTGGCGAGAAACTGGCCACGCAGTTTGGCGTTGAGCTGTTGGCGTCGTTGCCGCTGTCGATGCTGATCCGCGAGCAGGCCGATGCGGGCAAGCCGACGGTGATTGCCGAGCCGGACAGCCAGATCGCCATGGTCTACCAGGAACTGGCCCGCCAGGTTGGTGCGCGGATTGTGCTGCAGGAAGCCGCATCGCCGGCGATGCCGAACATCACCATCAGCGACGATTGAGATTCAAACCTGTGGGAGCGGGAGTTCGCTCCCACATGAATGTGGCGGCGCCTAGAGGCGCAAGCCGCCATCCAACTCCAGGATGCGCCCGGTGTAGTAGTCGTTTTCGAAGATGTACGCCGCCGAATGGGCGATTTCATCGGGCTTGCCCATGCGCTTGAGGGGGATGCCCGAGGTCATTTTCTCCAGGGCTTCGGGCTTCATGCCCAGGGTCATTTCAGTTTCGATAAAGCCCGGTGCGATGCCGGCCACACGGATGCCGTAGCGTGCCAGTTCCTTGGCCCAGGTCACGGTGGCTGCGGCGACGCCCGCCTTGGCCGCGGAGTAGTTGGTCTGGCCGACGTTGCCGGCGCGGGAGATCGACGAAATGTTGATGATCGCGCCGCTGTTCTTCAGTTCGACCATTTTCGCCGCCACTTCCCGGGTGCACAGGAACACGCCGGTCAGGTTGACGTCGATCACCGCTTGCCATTGGGCCAGGCTCATCTTGGTCATTTCGCCGTCCTTGACCTTGAGCAGCAGGCCATCTCGCAGGATGCCGGCATTGTTAATCAAACCGTGAATCGCACCGAAATCCGCCGCGACTTGAGCGACCATGTGGCCCACCTGTTCTTCGTCGGCAACGTTGCACAGGTAGGCGCGGGCTTGGGCGCCGGCGGCCTGGCACGCCTGGACGGCGTCATCGAGTTTGGCCTGATTCAAATCCACCAAGGCCAGCTTCGCGCCTTTGGCAGCGAAATACTCGGCCATGGCCCGGCCCAAACCCTGGCAACCGCCGGTGATAATGATTACTTTGTCAGTGAGTTGCATTCGCATGCCCCGTTGGCAGGTCTGAGTGGTTTCCTAATCCAGGGCCATCCTGCGTGCCTGTGCGGCTTGGCTGCAGATGAGAATTGCCCTGCTGGCGACACTGGAACCGCTATCCGGTCGCCCGTCCGTTTTCGACGGTTTCTATATAAGGAGTCATAAGTTGAGCGTTGAAGCTGCCAAGCATGCCCGAGAATTGCTGCTCAAGGAATACCGTGGCGCATTGGCCACGCACTCCAAGTCCATGCCTGGTTTTCCCTTTGGTTCGGTGGTGCCTTACTGCCTGGACGAGCAGGGCTGGCCGCTGATTCTTATCAGCCGTATCGCCCAGCACACCCATAACCTGCAAAAAGACCCCAGGTGTTCGCTGCTGGTGGGCGAGCGCGGCGCCGATGACGTACAAGCTGTCGGCCGCCTGACCTACCTGGGCGAGGCACAGAAGCTCGACGACGCGGCCGCCATTGAAGCGGCCGCCGAACGTTATTACCGCTACTTCCCCGACTCGGCGAACTATCACCGGGCCCATGATTTCGACTTCTGGGTACTGAAACCGGTGCGCCATCGCTACATCGGCGGGTTCGGCGCGATTCACTGGGTTGACGACTTGACCCTGGCCAACCCCTTTGCCGGCAAGGCCGAGGTGAGCATGGTCGAGCACATGAACAGCGATCACGCCAAGGCCATCGCCCATTACGTCGAACTGGCCGGGTTGCCGACCGGCGAACCGGCGCAACTGGCGGGCATCGACACCGAAGGTATGCACCTGCGCATTGGCCAGGCCCTGCATTGGTTGCCTTTTGCGCAGTCTTGCAATACGCCGACACAAGTGCGCGAGGCCCTGGTTTTGCTGGCTCATGCCGAGCAATGGCCAAAAAAGGCACAGGCCCAGGCTTGAATTCACGAAACGGCGACGTCATCTAGGTTCTACTTGCAAGGCACTCTTGCGTTGAGGAACCATTTGATGCGCCCTTTTCTATTGCTCTTTCTGCTGTTTCCGGTGCTAGAGCTGTTCGTATTCGTCAAAGTCAGCGCCGCCATCGGCTTCTTCCCGGCGCTGCTGCTGATTATTCTCGGCTCGATGCTCGGCGTGTTCGTGCTGCGCATCGCCGGCCTGGCCACCGCCCTGCGGGCTCGTGAAAGCCTGAACCGCGGTGAGTTGCCTGCCCAGACCATGCTCGAAGGCCTGATGATGGCCCTGGGTGGCGGTCTGTTGATCGTTCCCGGGTTTATCAGCAGCGTGTTTGGCCTGGTGATGCTCCTGCCGATTACCCGCCGGCTGCTGGCCAACAAGATGCGTCAACGCGCCGAGGAACAAGCGATTCGCCAGCGTGCCTTCGCCGACGACCTGCAACCGCGCGGCGGCCCGACGCCCCGTCAACCCCTGGGGCGTGAGCCGACAGTGATCGAAGGCGAATTCGAGCACCGTGACTCCAAGTAATTGCTTCCTGCCCACGGCACCTTCGGGTGCCGTGTGTCATTTTCGTTGCCTGCGGGCAAAAAAAATTCACCTTCCGGCCCTTGTAATCAGCTTCTACGCCCTTATGTAACGGTCACCGCAAGGTTTCTGGTGACGATCACCAGACAGACTTCCGCGGTTCGCTTGCCGAGCCGCACCCGGCACTGCCGGATTTGCTAACCCGCCGGGACTACACCGGCCGCTGAAAACCACAAATTAGGAGAGATCGACAATGAAGCTTCGTCCTCTGCATGACCGCGTCGTTATCCGTCGCAGCGAAGAAGAAAAGAAAACCGCTGGCGGTATCGTTCTGCCAGGTTCGGCTGCTGAAAAAGCCAACAGCGGCGAGATCCTCGCTGTAGGCACCGGCCGAGTACTGGACAACGGTGAAGTACGTGCGCTGGCCGTAAAAGTGGGTGACAAGGTTGTGTTCGGCCCTTACTCCGGCAGCAACACTGTGAAAGTAGACGGCGAAGACCTGCTGGTAATGGCTGAGAACGAGATTCTCGCTGTTATCGAAGGCTGATTCCCCGCTCAATTTCCCGCTACTACAAAGTATTTAAGGAATATCGATCATGGCTGCTAAAGAAGTTAAATTCGGCGATTCCGCCCGCAAGAAAATGCTCACCGGTGTCAACATCCTGGCTGACGCAGTAAAAGCGACCCTGGGCCCAAAAGGCCGTAACGTGATTATCGAGAAGAGCTTCGGCGCTCCGACCATCACCAAGGACGGCGTTTCCGTAGCCAAAGAGATCGAACTGGAAGACCGTTTCGAAAACATGGGCGCGCAGCTGGTCAAAGACGTTGCCTCCCGTGCCAACGATGACGCAGGCGACGGTACCACCACCGCTACCGTACTGGCTCAGTCGATCGTTAACGAAGGCCTCAAGGCCGTCGCTGCCGGCATGAACCCGATGGACCTCAAACGCGGCATCGACAAGGCGACCATCGCTGTTGTTGCCGAGCTGAAAAACCTGTCCAAGCCATGCGCTGACACCAAGGCTATCGCTCAGGTAGGCACCATCTCCGCCAACTCCGACAGCTCCATCGGCGACATCATTGCCGAAGCCATGGAAAAAGTCGGCAAAGAAGGCGTAATTACCGTTGAAGAAGGCACTGGCCTGGAAAACGAACTGTCGGTTGTAGAAGGCATGCAGTTCGACCGTGGCTACCTGTCCCCATACTTCGTTAACAAGCCAGAAACCATGGTTGCCGAGCTGGAAAGCCCGCTGATCCTGCTGGTCGACAAAAAGATCTCCAACATCCGTGAAATGCTGCCAGTACTGGAAGCCGTGGCTAAAGCCGGCCGCCCACTGCTGATCGTTTCCGAAGACGTTGAAGGCGAAGCCCTGGCGACTCTGGTTGTGAACAACATGCGCGGTATCGTTAAAGTCGCGGCCGTCAAGGCTCCAGGCTTTGGCGACCGTCGCAAAGCCATGCTGCAGGACATCGCCGTGTTGACCGGCGGTACCGTTATCTCCGAAGAGATCGGCCTGAGCCTGGAAAGTGCCACCCTGGAAAACCTGGGCAGCGCCAAGCGTGTGACCATCTCCAAGGAAAACACCATCATCGTTGACGGTGCTGGCGTTGAAGGCGACATCCAGTCGCGCATCAACCAGATCCGCGCCCAGGTTGCCGAGACTTCCTCGGACTACGACCGTGAAAAACTGCAAGAGCGTCTGGCCAAGCTGTCCGGCGGCGTTGCAGTCATCAAGGTTGGCGCCGGTTCCGAAGTTGAAATGAAAGAGAAAAAAGCCCGCGTTGAAGACGCCCTGCACGCAACCCGCGCAGCCGTTGAAGAAGGCGTGGTACCTGGCGGTGGCGTTGCGCTGATCCGTGCTCTGGAAGCTCTGGTTGACCTCAAAGGCGACAACGCTGACCAGAACGTAGGTATCGCTGTTCTGCGTCGTGCCGTTGAATCGCCACTGCGCCAGATCGCTTCCAACAGCGGCGACGAGCCAAGTGTTGTGGTTAACGAAGTCAAGAACGGTAAAGGCAACTACGGCTACAACGCTGCCACCAGCGAATACGGCGATATGGTCGAAATGGGCATCCTGGACCCAACCAAGGTGACCCGTTCGGCACTGCAAGCAGCCGCTTCGATCGCTGGTCTGCTGTTGACCACCGAAGTTGCGATTGCTGACAAGCCGAAAGCTGAAGGCTCTGCTGGCGGCGGTATGCCAGACATGGGCGGCATGGGTGGCATGGGCGGCATGATGTAACCCAGCTTCACCCCGCACGACAAAACCCCGCCGGCCTCAAGCCGGCGGGGTTTTTTATGGCCTGCACAATCGTGTGCAACCTCGTGGCAGCAAACCTGTTCTAGCCCTCAACAGGTAGACCCTTAGTGTTGGTCGACGCACTCGCTCCTTCAACCGCCGAGGCCGGCCGATACAGAACGTAGTAATACGACCCCAGGCAAATCAGCCAACAGAAAATCGCCGTCCACAGGTTGTGGGAGAAGAAGTGCGCGCCTTGCATCATGCGTCCCACAGAAAACACCGTGCCCAGGGTGAAAGCAAAGGCCAGTGCATAACGGGCCACACGTGGGCGGCGGTCGCGCAAAACAAAAAACAGCGCAAACAGGGTGAAGCCGGTTGCCGCATGGCCGCCAGGCCAGCAGCGCCCGGGTTTGTCGGTGGCCGGGCGTGGGCTAAGTAGCTCGCTGTAGGTTTCCTTGCCGCCAAACTCTTTCAGGCTCCAGGGGCATTGCACGGCGGTTACGGCTTTTATCGGCGTGACGAAGGATGTGGCCAGGGCCAGCGATAGCACCAGGCAACCCAATTCCCGTTTGAATGGCTTGAGCCGGGCGACAAAAAACGAGGCGATCAGGCCCAGGATGGCAAACACCGAAAAGGCGATGACCAATTGCTTGGCGCGGTCATGGAGGATGTTTTCGAGGAAGTAGCTGTGCTTGCCGATGAATTCGCCACTGGCCGAATCGTAGAAGTACGACGCCAGTGCCATGTCCAGGGAGGTCAACTCCAGCAGGACCAGAGCCAGCGCCACAACGGCGGGAACGCCCAGGCAAACCCAGAGGTTCAGGGGGCGTGAAACGGGGCGGGCAAGGCTGGCAGGCATGGGAGTCCTTGGCGAGTGGAGATTGATTGCGCGCAGACTCTGCGCCGCGGGCCGTCGCCAGGGTGTGAACGGGGAGTGAAAAACTCGTCAAGCCCAGCGTTTCGCGCAAGCCCTAGCCGCGGCTGGCACTTGGCTTTAAGCTGCGCGAGCCAAACGGCCGTTACCCTGGACGCGGAGAGTGCCCATGCGAATTCTATTGGTTGAAGATAACCGCGATATTCTGGCCAACCTAGCCGACTATCTGGGCCTTAAGGGCTACACCGTCGATTGCGCCCAGGACGGCCTCTCGGGCCTGCACTTGGCCGCCACTGAACACTATGACCTGATCGTGCTCGACATCATGCTGCCCGGTATCGACGGCTACACCCTGTGCAAACGCCTGCGCGAAGACGCGCGCCGTGACACACCGGTCATCATGCTCACCGCTCGCGATCAATTGGACGACCGCCTCCAGGGTTTCAAGTCCGGGGCGGACGACTACCTGGTCAAACCCTTTGCCCTGTCGGAACTGGCGGCGCGGGTCGAGGCCGTCATGCGCCGGGCCCAGGGCGGCGGCCGCCGGGCCTTGCAGGTGGGCGACCTGAACTACGACCTCGACACCCTGGAAGTGACCCGCGAAGGGCGCCTGCTCAAGCTCAACCCCGTCGGCCTGAAACTGCTGGCGGTGCTAATGCAGAAAAGCCCCCACGTGCTGCGCCGCGAAATCCTCGAGGAAGCCCTGTGGGGCGACGATTGCCCCGACAGCGACAGCTTGCGCAGCCACGTTCACCAATTGCGCCAGGTGATCGACAAACCGTTCGCTAAACCCTTGCTGCAAACCGTTCACGGCGTGGGCTACCGCTTGGCCGAAGGTCGCGATGGAGTTTAGGCAGAGCCTTGCCCAACGGATCATCATCGCCTTTGCCTTGATGAGCGCGTTGGTGGCGGGGGCGTTTGCCATGGGCATCGTGGCGACGGTGCACCTGGTCGAAGAAAAACTCATCTCTGCCGGCCTGGGCGGTGACCTGCAACGCCTGTTGCTGATGGACAACATGGAAGACTGGCGCCATCGCCCGGAACCGGACCAGTTGTTCTACTTCAGCGGCGGGCGCGGGGACTTCGCGCTGCCCAAGGACCTGCGGCACTTGACTCCGGGCTTCCACGAAATATTCCGCGAGCAGTTGTCCTACCACGCCATTGCCGAAGTGGTGGACGGGCGCCGCTATGTCCTGCTGCAAGACCAAAGCGATTTCGAGGAACGCGAGCGGGTGCTGTTCGCCGTGGTGCTGGTGGGCTTTGTCCTGAGCCTGGCGCTGGCGGTGTTCCTGGGTTGGGTGCTGGCGCGCAAAGTGATGGCGCCGGTGGTGCGCCTGGCCCGCCAGGTGCGCCATCGCGACCAATTGCTGGGCCTGGCACCGCCGCTGGCGCCGGACTATGCGGCCGATGAAGTCGGTGAACTGGCGGTGGCTTTTGACGCCACCCTGGGCCGCTTGCGCCAGGCGCTGGACCGCGAGCGCCTGTTCACCAGCGACGTCAGCCACGAACTGCGAACACCGCTGATGGTGCTCGCCAGCTCCTGTGAACTGCTCCTGGAAAACCCCGGCCTCGACCCGCGCGGGCGCGCCCAGGTCGAGCGCATCGCCCGGGCCTGTGAAGAAATGCGCGAGCTGGTGCAAACCTTCCTGATGCTCGCCCGTGCCCAGCATGAAGACGCCAGCATGTCGCCGAGGCTGACCCTGGGCCAAGTGGCCGAAGGCCTGATCGCCCTCTGGCGCGAGCCGATCGAAGCCAAGGGGCTGCGGCTCATCTACGACGGCGGCCACCCGCTGAGTACGCGTTACCACGCCACGTTGCTGCATGCAGTGATGGGCAACCTGCTGCGCAATGCTTTGCACTACACCGACCATGGCTTTATTCGCCTGACCCTGGAAGCCAGCGGTTTCGTGGTCGAGGACAGCGGCGTGGGCATTCCTGAAGAAAAACGCGAAGCCATGTTCGAGCCCTTCGTGCGCGGCCACGACAAACGCGGCGATGGTTTGGGCCTGGGCCTGTCGCTGGTGCAGCGGATCTGCGAGAACCAGGGCTGGACCGTCAGCCTCAGTACCATGGAGCCCAACGGTTGCCGGTTCCGGGTGGAGTTGGCGCCGGTTCTGGAGTGAGTGATCGAGGCTGAGAGGGTGTGCGTAAAATCTTGAAATACAACCCTCGTGGACGGGACGAAGTTTTCACAAAGGGATGACCTGACACCAACATTCCGACGCCTAAGGTGACGCCATCGACTCTGGAGACCCCGACGATGGCTACCCCGATCAAACTGGAATTTTCCAACAAGTACACCCCAAAGCACGCCCAGGAGTACCTGCAAAAGCATCAGGACGGCTTGGCCCGCAAACTTTCCCACCTGCGTGATGAGCAACTGGCCCGCAAGGCCCTGGCCCTGGCCGGGGAGCCCGGCTTGGTGCTCGACTTGCCCTGCGGCGCCGGGCGTTTCTGGCCGTTGCTGGCGGAAAAAACCAACCGCGTGATTATCGGCGCCGATAATTCGCCCGCTATGCTCGATGTCGCCATGGGCTCGCAACCGGCCGATGTGGTGAAACGGGTACAACCCTTGCACACGTCTGCGTTCGACATCGACTTACCTGATAACGCCGTCGATAGCATTTTCTGCATGCGCTTGCTGCACCACATCGGTGACGCCGCTCACCGCATCGCTCTATTGCGCGAGTTCCAGCGCGTCAGCCGCGACAGTGTGATCGTCTCGCTGTGGGTCGATGGCAACTTCAAGGCCTGGAAACGCAAGCGTCTGGAGCAAAAGCGCCAGGAAAAAGGTGGGCAGGGCGGTTACCAAAATAGATTTGTGTTACCTGTTGTTACTGTTGAAGATGAGTTCCGCCAGGCTGGCTTCCGCATTCAGGAACACCTGGATTTCATACCGTTGTATGCCATGTGGCGGGTTTACGTACTACGCAAGGAGTAGCAGATGGCCGTTGACTATGTGTCGCCGGTGGGCCACCAGGATGTGGACCGGTTCGAGCATTTCTGGAATCAGCGCGGGGAGTGGGTCGAAGAGCCTAATGAGCGCCGTGGCGGGCAAAGTGGCGTGCAGCGCATTGTCAGCGCGCACGGCCGCTTGCTCTACGCCAAGCGTCAGGTCGGCCACTTGTACCGCAGTTGGCTGTACCCCTTTGGCCGGCCCACCGTGATGCGCGAACGCGACGCCCTTAATGGTTTGCGGATGTTGGATGTAGGCGTGCCGGAGCTTGTGTTCTGCGGCGCGCAGCAGGATCAGCACCATCAGTGGCAAGGTTTGCTGGTCACGGCAGCGCTGGAAGGTTACGTGGATATCGAGCAGTGGTACGCCGCCGGCGAGCGCGAGCGGCACGGCGAGGAAGTGCACGAACGCCTGCTCAAGCAACTGGCCGGGAACCTGGCGCGCATGCACAACGGCCGCTGGCAGCATGGCTGCCTGTACGCCAAGCATATTTTTGTGCGGGTGGTGGACGAGCAGGTGGACGTGGCCCTGCTGGACCTGGAAAAAGCCCGCCAGCGCCTGAACCGCACCCGTGCCGCGCGGCACGACATGCAGCAGTTACGCCGCCATTCGTCGTGGAGCGGGGCGGACTGGCAGAAGCTCAGCTACTTTTACGAGGCGGCGTTTGGCAGCGCTATCAAGGGTTTAACCTAATGAAGTTAGAAATTGCACGAGGTTTGTTCCTGGCAGGAGCCTTGGCAGTTGCAACCTGGGCGGTGGCGGCGTGGGAACAGCCGCGGATGCAGGTGCTCAGCGCGGCCAATGGCGATGCCCTGTGCACCCAGCCGCGGGTGGCCAAGGCCTCAATGGCCAACGAGCCCGACCACGACCTGCTGCTGTTCATGTTCGGCATGGCCCAGGGCATGCGACCGCAGAGTTGAGCTGTTAGGCACTGAAAAAAGACCTCGCCGATGCGAGGTCTTTTTATGCCTGCCGGTTCAGGCCTTTGCCTTGTCCGGCGCGGCCAGCAAGGTGTAGACGCACGGCAGCACGAACAGGGTGAACAGGGTGCCGATGGACATGCCGGTGGCGATCACGGTGCCGATATCGAAGCGGCTGACCGCCCCCGCGCCGCTGGCCAGAATCAGCGGCACCATGCCGAACACCATGGCCGCTGTGGTCATCAGCACCGGGCGCAGGCGAATGGCCGCGGCTTCTTCCACCGCCTCGCGGGCGCTCAGGCCTTTGTCGCGGCGTAGCTGGTTGGCGAACTCGACGATCAGGATGCCGTGCTTGCTAATCAGCCCAATCAACGTCACCAGGCCGACCTGGGTGTAGATGTTCAGGCTCGACCAGCCGAGAAACAGCGGAATCAACGCACCGCAGATCGACAGCGGCACCGTCACCAGAATCACCAACGGGTCGCGAAAGCTCTCGAACTGCGCCGCCAGCACCAGAAAAATGATCGCCAGGGCCAGGGCGAAGGTCACCCACAGGGCGCTGCCTTCCTGGACGAATTGCCGCGAAGCGCCGCCGTAGTCGAAGGCGTAGCCGGGGCCGGCTTCTTCCTGGGCGATCTGGCGCACGGTGTCGATGGCCTCGCCCATGCTCACCAGGGGGAAACCGGAAATCTTCGCCGCGTTCAATTGCTGGAACTGGTTCAACTGCCGAGGGCGGGCGCGGTCGCTGACGCTAATCAGGGTGGACAGCGGCAGTAACTGGCCCTGGGCGTTCTTCACGTAGTAGGTGTTCAGCCAGTCGGGGTTGTCGCGGTAGGCCCGCTCGACCTGGGCGATCACCTTGTAGCTGCGGCCCTCGATGGTGAACCGGTTGATTTCGGCTTCGCCCAGCAGGGTCGCCAGGGTGCCGCCCAGGTCCTGCATGGACACGCCCATCTGCGCCGCCTTGGCGCGGTCGATATCCACCACCACTTCCGGTTTGTCGAAGGCCAGGTCGATGTCCATGAAGGCGAACTTGCCCGACTCCAGCGCACGTTTTTTCACCCGGTCGGCGATTTGCAGCAGGGAGGCGTAGTCGTTGGCCGAGTTGATGATGAACTCGAACGGCAGGCCTTCGCCGGTGCCGGGCAGGGACGGCAGGTTAAAGCCGAAGATCTGTAGCCCCGCGATGGCGGCGAGTTTGCCCTGCACCTCGGGCAGGATCTCCATTTGCGTGCGATCCCGTTCGTTCCAGGGCTTGAGCAGGAAACCGCCGATGCCCGATTGCACGCCGTTGTAGCCGTTGATCTGGAACGAGGAGTAGTACTCGGGGAACGCTTTGAAGATCGTGATGAATTCGTCGGTGTAGGTGTTGAGGTAGTCGAGGTTAGTGGGCTGCGGCGCGTTGGCCATCATGAAAATGATGCCCTGGTCTTCGTCTGGCGCCAGTTCCGTCTTGGTGAACTTGAGCAGCACCGGGATCAGGCACAGCACCACCACGGCGAACACCAGCACCACCGGCCGGGTGTTCAGGGTGCCGTGGAGCAGGCTTTGGTAGCGGCGCTTGAGGCCGTCGAAGATCAGGTCCAGGCGATGGGCCAGCCCAGACGGGTTCTCATCGTGGCGCAGGAGCAGGGCGCACATCATCGGCGAGAGGGTCAGGGCGACGATGCCGGAAATCACCACCGCCCCGGCCAGGGTCAGGGCGAACTCCTTGAACAACGCACCGGTCAGGCCTTCGAGGAAACCGATGGGGGCGTACACCGCCGCCAGGGTGATGGTCATCGATACCACCGGCATGGCGATTTCCCGGGCACCTTCGAGGGCGGCGTCCTGCGGCGTCTTGCCCTCTTCGATATGGCGGTGGATGTTCTCCACGACCACGATGGCGTCGTCCACCACCAGGCCGATGGCCAGCACCATGGCCAGCAGCGTCAGCAGGTTGATCGAGTAGCCCATCAACTGCATGAAGAACATCACGCCGATCATCGACAGCGGGATGGTAATCACCGGGATCACCACCGAACGCAGGGCGCCGAGAAACAGGAACACCACGACAATGACAATCAGCACCGCCTCGAACAGGGTCTTGACCACCTCGTCGATGGAGGCCTGGATAAACAGCGTCGCGTCGTAGGCTATTTCCGACTTGAGGTTGGGCGGTAGCTGGGCTTCCAGCTCGGGCATGATCTTGCGCACTTCCTTGATGACGTCCAACGGGTTGGCGCCAGGCGTGGCCTTGATGCCGATGTACACCGACGGCGTGCCGCCGAAGGAGCTGATGGAGTCGTAGTTTTCGGCACCCATTTCTACCCGCGCCACGTCGCGCAGCAGCACGCGGCTGTCGCCGTCGATCTTCACCGGGATCGCGGCAAAGGCTTCGGCGGACTTGAGTTCGGTGTTGGCGTTGATGCTGGTCACCGTGTACTCGCCCTTCACCTCGCCCGCGGCGGAAAGGAAGTTGTATTGGCGCACGGCGTTGGTCACGTCGGCGGCGCTCAGGCCGAAACCGGCGAGCTTGACCGGGTCCAGCCACAGGCGCATGGCAAACACCTGGTTGCCGAGGATTTCGGCCTCGGCCATGCCCGGCAGGGTGGCGAGCTTGGGCTGGATGACCCGCGACAGGTAGTCGGTGATCTGCGGGTTGCTCAGTTCCTGGCTGAAATAGCTGATGTACATCAGCGCCGAGGCGTCGGCGGCCTCTTTGCTCAGCACCGGGTCTTCGGCGTCCTGGGGCAGCTTGTTCTTGACTTCGTTGGCCTTGGCCAGCAGCTCGGTGAACAGGCGATCGCTGTTGGCGCCGATGCGCGCGTAGATGGAAATCACCGAGAAGTTCTGGCGGCTGACCGAGGTCATGTAGTCAATGCCTTCGGCGCTGGCCAGGCTTTGCTGCATCGGCTGGGTGATGTAACCCTGGATGGTTTCGGCGTTGGCCCCGGGGTAGGCGGTGGTCACCGTGATAAGGGCGTTTTCCATTTGCGGGTACTGGCGCAGCGGCAACTTGCTGAAGGCCTGGAACCCCAGCAGCACAATCAGCAGGCTGACCACGGTGGCGAGCACCGGGCGGCGGATGAACGGGTCGGTAAAGGCCATGGGGGTTCCTTGAATCAGTCGGCGCGCGGCTGGCTGCTCTGTTCGTCAGGCAAGGTCTTGTCGGCACTGATGGCAAGGGTGGCGTTGTTGTCGAGCTTGATCTGCCCGGCGCTGACCACTTGTTCACCGCTTTTGAGGCCCTTGCTGATGAGCACCAGGCCATCACGGCGCTCGCCGGTCTCAATGAAACGCCGCTCGGCGATCAATACCGGTTGGCCGTTGGCGTCTTTTTCCACCTGGCCATCGGCGTTCTTTTTTTGCGCCACCACAAACAGCGAGTTGCCGTACAGGGTGTAGGTGATCGCGCTTTCCGGCACGACGATGGCGGGCTGCGGGTCGGGAAGCAAAACCTGGAGGCTGGCGAACATGCCGGGCAGCAACTGGCCGTCCGGGTTGGCCAGGGTGGCGCGTACCAACACATTGCGCGTGCTGTCCTCGACCTTGGGGTTGATGGCGCTGACCTGGGCAGTGAAGTCCTGTTGCGGGTAGGCCGAGACTTTAAGCTGCACCGATTGGCCCACGGTCAGTTTCGGCACCCATTGCTCGGGCACGTAGAAGTCGACATAGAGGCTGCTCAGGTCTTGCAGGGTAGCGATCACCGTGCCGCTGGCCAGGTAGTCGCCCACGTCCACCTGGCGAATGCCGATGGTGCCGCTGAACGGCGCGAGGATGCGCTTCTTGGCCAGGGACGCCTTGAGTTGGTTGACCGTGGCCTTGTGCTTTTGCAACTGCGCCGAGAGGCGGTCGAACTCGCCCTTGGAAATCGCCTGGCTGCCCACCAGTTGGCTGCCGCGGCCGTAGTCAAGTTTGGCCAGGCCCAGGTCGGCCTCGGCGGTTTCCAGCAGGGCGGCTTCCACGGCGCTGTCCAGTTGTACGATGGGTTGGCCGGCCTTGACCTTCTGCCCGGACTTGAACTGCACCTCTTGGACGGTGCCGGCGATCTCCAGGCTCAGGTTCACCCCTTGCAGGGCCTTGAGGCTGCCCACCGTCGGCAAACGACCCTGCCACGGCTGTTCGCGGGCCGTGGCCACCGCCACGCTGATGGGCGGCGGCGGCGCGGAAAACGCCTGGATCTGCTGATAAATCGAGAACGCCTTGTAGCCCGCCAGCAACAGGACGATCAGCAGGACAAGGCCCAACATGATAAGCATGCGGCGGCGCAGCATATTCCGGTTCCTTGGAGGGCGTTTGGCGAAATTGTCTGACAATCAGCGTGGCAGATTACTCCCGTTGCCGGGGAGATGACCAGATGTGTTCCGGCCATCGCCCGCCGTGCATCCGTGGGTACGCGGTTTGCCGGCGATGGCGATCTTGTGACCGTCATCGCGAGCCAGCTCTGCTCCTACAGGTAGGGGCAGTGGCCGTAGCGTTTCAGGCCATCAGGTGCAAGTGGTTGTCCCACAACCCGGCGGGCAGTTCCAGGGGCTGGGCCACCAGGTTGGGCTGGCGGCAGTCGTAGAAGCGGCAGCGGCCCTGGCCCGAGGTGACGACAAAGCCATCGGCCACCGCACCCACGCCGGCACAGTCGGGCAGGGGCGCGTCGAGGCGTACCTGGGCGGTGTCCAGATCCCAGATAAAGAAGCGGTTGCCCCGTGGCGCCGTCAGGGCCACCAGGCGCAGCTCGCTGTGCACGGCGACGCTGGCGGTGTAGTGCCCCATGGCCTGCAACTGTTCATCGGCCACCGGGAAGGGCACGAATGCCTGGCCGGGGCGCTTGATCGCCAGCAACTCGGAGCGCTCGTGGGACGGCCCCATGAACTGCTGCCCGGCGACGATGGTGCCGTCGCTGGCGATACCCAGGTGGCGCACGCTGTTCATCGGCTGGGCGAGGGTTTCCTTGCTCAACAGGGTGCCGTCGCGCTGCATCAGCACCAGGCTGGGTTCCATGGCGTCGAGGTTCATCTCGACTCGGCTCTCGGCCTCGGTGCGGATGCCGCCGTTGGCCACCACCAGGGTTTCGCCGTCGGGCAGCCACGACACCTGGTGCGGGCCGATGCCGTGGGTGGAAATTTCGCCGCTGTGCACCAGACGTTCACCCTCGAAGCGGTATACGCCGAGCAGGCCGCGCCCGGGGGCGGTGGTGTCGTTTTCCGTGGCGTAGAGCCACTGGCCGTCCTTGTGGATGACCGCGTGGCCATAAAAGTGCCGGTTCGGCTGCGAGGCGAGGGTTTGCAGCAGGGTGCCGTCGCGCAGGTCGATCAGGTAGCTTTCGGTGCCGGGGCGCCGCGCCACGAACAGCGCGATGGGCAGCGTGGGGTGGTTGATGATGTCGTGGCAGCGCTGGGCGACGCGGGTGGCGAACACCCGGGTGCCGTCCAGCCGATAGCCGACGGCGTAGTGCGCGCCGTCGCCGTCATCGCGCGCCGAGAGCAGCAGCGGGCTGCGGCCCTGGCGCTTGAACAGAGTCCAGCCACCCAGGGTCACCGCGCCGAGCAGCGCGCTGCCCAAGGCTAAAGCCTGACGTCGCAACATGGCACTTACCCTCATCAGTCACCGTCGTTGGCGTTGAAGCCCAGTTGAATGCCCAGCGCTTTGGCCAGTTCGCCTTCGTGCAGGCGATGGACCACGTTGAGGCTGTCGTAGAGGTCGTTGAGCTGCTGGCGGCCGGCATCGTCGCCGAGCATTTCGGTCAGCGAACGCTGGCTGCTGGCGAACAATGTCAGGGAGGCGGCGTAGGCGGCGTCGATCTTGTCGGCCAAGGCCTTCTGCTCGGCCGGCAACAGGCTGCGCAGGCCTTTGTTGTCCACCCCGGCCCACACGGTCTGGGCGGCGCTGAGGCTGGCTTCCAAGCCTTGCAGCGACGACTGGCTGCGCCACGCATCGGCCTGGAACGGCTGCGGGATGCCCTTGGTCTGGCGGCCCATGGGCGTGCCGAGTTTTTTCTTCAGGGTGTCCAGGGCGGTGACCTGGACGCGCAGCAGGTCGGCGATGGCTTCGTGGGAGTCGGCGTAGCGCTGGTTGGGGAACTTGCTCATCTGCGCGAGCATGCCGTCAGTGGTGTTCCAACCGGCGAGGATCTCTTCGGCCAGTTGCTTCTGGCGCTCGCCAATGGCCATCAGCAGCGGGCAGTAGCGCTCTTTTTGCGCGGCGTCGGCGAGGTCAACCTTGGCGTCGAACAGGATGTACTCGTAGGCCGACAGGCCTTGCACCACCACGCTGGATTTGCTCAGCGCCGCGGCATCGATCTGCGGCTGGGCGCTGACCAGTTGCTCGACCTGGCGGCCCACCAGGTTCTTTTTGTCTGGCCAGAACTGCACCTGCCAGGCGCGGTTGCCCTCGGCCAGTGGGCCGATCAGCAGCGGTTGCAACTGGGCCCAGGCTTTTTGCGCGTGGAGGAAATCGGCGCGGGCGGTGTCCAGGCTTGCGTTACCTTGGCAGTAGGCCAAGGCACTGGTAGCCAGTTGCCGGTCGGCGTCGACCCAGCGGCTGTAGGTCGGCAGGATCACCTGTTTGGCGATGGCCGCCGAGGTCACTGCTTGCGGGTCTTGGGGCGAGCACGCGCCGAGGGCGAGGGCGGCAAGGCTGGTGAACAACAACTTGGGACGGAACATGTCGGGCTCCCTTTGGGTGGGCAAGGCGTTTAAAGAGAATTCAGGAAGGCCAGCAACGCGGCGCGCTGCTCGGCATTAAAAGTCAAAACCTGTTGTTGTGCAGCCTGGGCCTCGCCGCCATGCCAAAGCACGGCTTCGAGCAGGTTGCGGGCGCGGCCGTCATGCAAAAACTGGGTGTGGCCGCTGACGGCCTCGGTCAAGCCGATGCCCCACAACGGCGGCGTGCGCCAGTCGCGGCCACCGGCAGTGAATTCTGTGCGGTTGTCGGCCAGGCCTTCGCCCATGTCGTGCAACAGCAGGTCGCTGTAGGGGCGGATCACCTGGTTGGCCAATTCGGGTTCGGCCGCGTTGGCTGCAGTGGTGTACTGCGGTGTGTGGCAAGACTGGCAACCGGCCTGGTAGAACAGGTTCTTGCCGGCCAGCACCTGCGGCGCCTCGACGTCGCGGCGCGCCGGCACCGCGAGGTTGCGGGCGTAGAACAGCACCAGGCGCAGGATGTTGTCGCTGACCTCCGGCTCGTCGTCGGGGCCATTGCCATTGGGCGCCTGTTTGCAGGCCACTTGGGTGTCGGTGCAGTCATCGACGGTTCTCAGGGAGGTGGTCAGGCCCATATCACCCGAAAACGCGTGAACGTTTTGTTGATTGAGGTTCGGCTGCCCGGCCTTCCAGCCAAATCGCCCGAGCACGGTTTTTTCCTGGGCGTCGTCCCACACGTAGTTAGGCCGCCCGGCGATGCCCTTGGCGTCGCGAGCCTGGGCCTGGGCGTTGGCCAGAATATCGGCCTCGGGGATGGCTTCGAGCAGGCCCAGGCCGATCATCGGCGGGGCGATGCGCGCGGAGAACCGCGTGTCTGGGTGCATCGGCCCGTAGCCCAGTTGGCTGAAGTTGAGCCGGGGCTTGCGCAACTGCACTTCGGTGCCGTCCTTGAAGCGCACGCTCAGCGGTTCGTAATCCACCCGCACCTTGCCTTCGGGGGTGACACCGGGTATCGCCATGTCCTGGAACTGGCCGCCGTACACCGGCTCGGGCACTACGCCCAGTTGCTCGATGACCTTGGCGTAGGCCGGATCATTGGGGATCGACAGGCGCACCAGCATCGACACCGCGTTGCTCGCGCTTGGCGTGGGCGGGTGGCCGCGGCCGTCCTTGATGTGGCAGTTCTGGCAGGCGTTGGTGTTGAACAGCGGCCCCAGGCCATCGCGGGCGGTGGTGGTGGACGGGGCGATCACCCAGGGGTTGCGGAAAAAACTGTTGCCCACGCTGAAGTCCAGGCGCCGGGTGGGCGACAGGTTGGCTGACGGCAGGGAGAAGGCGTTCTGGTCGCGCTTGTTCACCGTGGTCGCGCCGCCGGAGCGGGCCTCGCCAGGTTCGGCCTGGGTAAAGCGCGGGGCGTCATCGCAGGCACTCAAGCCCAGGGCCAACAGCAGAGTGGACAAGCGAAGCGGCAGCGAAGGCATCGGGTTTCCTGGGGGACGAGCCAAAAAGAAGGCGCAAAGTCTAACAGGGCGGGGGGATTTGAATAAGAGGAATTATCGTTTGCTTGACCCACAGCAGGGTTCTGCACGTGGGGGCATTCATGTGGGCGCGGGGCGGTTCGCGATGGCGGTGTGTCAGCGCCCAATAGGCGCTGGCTGTGAAATCACTATCGCGGGCAGGCCCGCTCCCACAGCGGTGGGTGTTGACTGAGGGGGGTTAGCCCCTCAGTGGCGCAGGCGCGATCAGAATTCGTGATCGGCGTTGTCTGGGTTCAGGTCGGTGATGCCCAGTTTGCCGGCGGCCTGTTCGATCGAACCGGTCTGCTTGACCAGGGCGGCGATGGCGTCGCGCACGATCTGGTTGCCCGCAGTGTTGCCGGCGCCGATCAGTTGGTCGTAGTGCTCACCCTTGTTGGCGTGGTCGACGATCACTTGCATCTTCGCTTCGGTCGCTTCTAGGTCGGCCTTGAGGGCGCTGTCGGCGGCCGGGTCGGCCTTGGCCACCAGGGACGAGAGGCTGGCGCCGCTCATTTTGGTGCCGTCGGTGCGGGTGTACTCGCCCAGGTAGACGTTGCGGATGCCCTTGGCGTCGAAGAACTGCGAGTTGTGGGTGTTGTCGCTGAAGCAGTCGTGTTCGTCTTCCGGCGAGTTGGCTTCCAGGGACACCTTCATGCGTTCGCCCGCCAGTTCACCCAGCGACAGGCTGCCCATGCCGAACAGCATCTTGCGCAGGCCAGTGCCCACCGGTTCGGCTTGCAGGGTGGCGCGGTAGTTGTCGGCCACGTTGGGCTTCCAGTTGCCGACCATTTCTTCCAGGTCGCTGACCAGCAGTTGGGTCACGGCTTTGAGGTAGGCGCGGCGGCGCTCGTTGTGGCCACCGGTGGCGCCGGTGCCTTCGAGGTAGTCAGTGGCTGGGCGGTTGCCGGCGCCCGGGCCGGTGCCGTTGAGGTCCTGGCCCCAGAGCAGGAATTCGATGGCGTGGTAGCCGGTGGCGACGTTGGCTTCGGAACCGCCCAGCTCATTGAGGCTGGCCAGTTTCTCGGCGGTGATGTCCTTGACGTCGATCTTGTCTTCGCCGACCTGAATCTCGGTGTTGGCGATGATGTTGGCAGTGGCGCCGGGGTTGCCCAGGGCGTGCTCGTAGCTCTTGTCGACGTAGTCGATCAGGCCTTCGTCCAGGGGCCAGGCGTTAACTTGGCCTTCCCAGTCGTCGATGATGGTGTTGCCGAAGCGGAACACTTCGCTTTGCAGGTACGGTACGCGGGCCGCAACCCAGGCAGCCTTGGCGGCGCTCAGGGTGTCGGCGTCGGGCTTGGCCAGGAAGGCGTCGATGGCGGTTTGCAGGGTCTTGGCGGTGGACGCCGAGTCGCTGTAGACGGCGTAGACGATGTCGGCGTAGTGGGCGACAACGGCCTTGGCGGCGGCTTCGTCAACCGTGCCGGCGCTAGCGGCAGCAGGGGCGGCGGGCGCGGTGGCGGCGGGCGTCGGGGCTTGCGGCGCGCCAGGCTTGTCTTTGCCTTCGCCGCAACCGGCGAGGGAAATAGCGATGGCCAACAGACTGGCGGTAGCCAGAGGCATACGAATCATGGCGAACATCCTGCTTTTAAGAGAGGGGGCTGGCGCGGTGCGCGCGCGAAACTGCGACATAATGCAAATCTTTCGCATTATGTGTAAAGGGCCACTGTTGCAAATAGTTTTCCCCTGTGGGAGTGGGCTTTGCCCGCGAAGGCGGCCTGCCAGCCGCTGCAGAGGTAGCGAATGTACTGGTCCCATCGCGGGCAGGCCCGCTCCCACAGGGTGGGGCGCGGTTACAGGATCGCTGCGTTGCTGCGCTGCGCCTGCTTGAGGTAGGCGACCAGTTCCCGGGCCGGCAGGGGTTTGCTGTAGTGGTAGCCCTGGCCCTCGTGGCAGCCCTCGGAAATGATGTACGCCTCCTGCTCGGCGGTTTCCACGCCTTCGGCGATCACCTGCATGCCCAGGCTTTTGCCCAGTTGGATGATGGCCCGCACGATGGTGGCATCGTCGTCGTCATCGAGCAGGTCCTGGACGAAGCTCTTGTCGATCTTGATCTTGTCTAGCGGCAGGCTCTTGAGGTAGCTCAGGGACGAGTAGCCGGTGCCGAAGTCGTCGATGGCGATCAACGCCCCGGAGCGGCGCAGGCTCAGCAGGTGCTGGGCGGCGGTGCTGATGTCTTCCATCAGGCCGGTTTCGGTGACTTCCAGCTCCAGGCTGCGCGGCGGCAAGCGGTATATCTGCAGCAGGTTGTTGACCACCCGCGGCAGCTCGGCGTGGTGCAGTTGCACCGTGGACAGGTTGACCGCCATGCGCAGGTCGGCGAACCCCTGGTCGTGCCATTCGCGCAGTTGGCGGCAGGCCTGGTCGAGCACCCATTCGCCGATGGCGATGATGGTGCCGTTCTGCTCGGCCAAGGGGATGAACAGGTCCGGCGGGACCAAACCGTGTTCCGGGTGCTGCCAACGGATCAGCGCCTCGACCCCCACCACGCGGTGGTCGCGGTAGCTGATCTGCGGCTGGTAAACCAGGTACAGCTGGTCGCGGGCCAGGGCCTCGCGCAGGTCTTTTTCCAGCTCGCGGCGCCGGCGCATTTCGCTATCGACGCTGGCGATGTAGAACTGATAACGGTTGCGCGAGCGGGTTTTGGCCAGGGTCATGGTCTGCTCGGCCTTTTGCAGCAGTTTCTCGGTGCTGTCGCCGTCCTCGGGGAACGGGGTGATGCCGATGGTGGCCCGCAGGCGGATTTCCTGGTGGTCGAGGGCGAAGGGCGCTTCCAGGTCATCGAGAATGCTTTGTGCCAGCTCGGCGGCTTCGTAGGGTTGTTCGATATCGGCCTGGACCAGGGCGAACTGATCGCCACCCAAGCGCGCGAGCGCGCCGAGGCGGCCGCTGTGGGCCCGCAGGCGATCGGCCAGGGCCAGCAGCAATTGGTCGCCGGCCTGGTAGCTGAACTGCTCGTTGATGCTCTTGAAGTCGTCCAGGCCTACGCAAATCACCGCCACGCGGCGTTGCAGGCGCCCGGCGTCAACCAGGATCTTGTCCAGTTGCTGCTGCAACTGCTGGCGGTTGGGCAGGCCGGTGAGGAAGTCGTACTGGGCCATGCGCAGCAGGCTGTTTTCCGCTTCGTGGCGCAGATGGGTGTTGCGCTCGATGGATTCGAGCAACTGGTTGGCGGTGTTGATCCACATCCCCAGTTCGTTCTTTTCATGGCCCTTGAGCTGCGGGATTTTGTGCTCGCTGGGGCGGTCGGGGTTGATGGTGGTCAGGTGTTCGATGATGCGCGACAGCGGCTTGGTCAGCAGCCAGTGGTAGACCAGGTACAGCACCAGGCCCATGGCCAGGGCGCGCAACACGCCGGAGATAAAAATGATGACCGAACTGATGATGAAACTCTGGCCATAGGTGGCGGTGTCGAGGGTGATGCTCAGGTCGCCGTAATACTCGCTGTAGGGCCCGCGGCCCACCAGTTGGGTGGTGAAGGTGCGCTCCTGGCCCAGGATCAGGTCGGTCAGCCAGCGGCTGGGGGACTGCTGCAACTCGCGGCTTTTTTGCGCCAGCATGGTTTCGTTGGGATGGCCGATGGAGGCCATACGCACCGCGTCGTCCTGGAACAGCCCTTCGATCACCTGCATGCCCATTTCCCGGTCCAGGCTATAGACAGCCTGGGTCGAAGGGTCGCGGAACATATCGAGGATACGCTGGGCGTCGTTGGCGACTGCCTGGCGGGTTTTGTAGGCATCGAACACGATTTGCGCGCAACTCAGGACCACGCCGACGGTCAACGCCGACAACAGCACCACCCGGAGCAGCTTCACCGACAAGCTGTTTTTGAGTTCCAGCTTCAAAGGGTAATTCCTTGTTCCGTGCGGATAGCGTCAAGATGCCATGAGTATTGGCAATCCCGTGGTGGCAGTCAAAGGGACATTCAAGCCTGAGGTGTTTTGTCCGTCGTGTGCCCGGGGTGCAGTCGGACGCTGATGACTGTGGCGGTCGTGGCCCGGCACGACTTGAGACACGCCTGCCGATTTCCCTGGGGGTTGATGTTAGCGTGCCATGACGCGCAGGCAAGGCGCAATTGGTAGGCCGGCCTGGGTTCAGTGGGGCGCAAAATGCAAAAAACCCGGCAATGCCGGGTTTTTTGTACTGCAAGCGAGCTTAAGCGGTGAAGGTTTTGCCTTCGAACTGCTCAGCCACGAACTTCCAGTTGACCAGGTTCCAGAACGCTTCCACATACTTTGGACGCACGTTGCGGTAGTCGATGTAGTAGGCGTGTTCCCAGACGTCGCAGGTCAGCAGCGGGGTGTCGCCGCTGGTCAGCGGGTTGCCGGCGCCGATGGTGCTGGCCAGGGCCAGAGAACCGTCAGCCTTTTTCACCAGCCAGCCCCAGCCGGAGCCGAAGGTGCCGACGGAAGTCTTGGTGAACTCTTCCTTGAACTTGTCGAACGAGCCGAAGGCAGCGTTGATGGCTTCAGCCAGCGCGCCAGTCGGTTGACCGCCGGCGTTTGGCGCCAGGCAGTTCCAGTAGAAGGTGTGGTTCCACACTTGGGCTGCGTTGTTGAAGATGCCGCCCGAGGAAGTCTTGACGATTTCTTCCAGGGTCTTGCCTTCGAACTCGGTGCCTGGCACCAGGTTGTTCAGGTTCACGACGTAGGTGTTGTGGTGCTTGTCGTGGTGGAATTCCAGGGTTTCCTTGGAAATGTGCGGCTGCAGGGCATCGTGTGCGTAGGGCAGCGGCGGCAATTCGAAAGCCATGTTGATTCTCCTAATCAGGTCTGTTGCGGTGAGCGCAAGGCCGATCACGGGCGGCCAAACAAGCGCCGTGGAGTTTGTACTCTTTGCGGCGCAGGGGCTGGATCATAGCACCGGGGGGGCGGCATAACCACGCAACAACTGTGTGGGATAGAGGTTCCAGAGCGTTTGGGAATAAGTCATGCGGCGCTTATCAGCTGGTACGCCACGCCGAACATCATCGCCGCCACCAGCAGGTCGAGGATGCGCCAGGTGGCCGGGCGCGCCAGCCATGGGGCCAGCCATGCCGCGCCCAGGGCCAGGGCGGAAAACCACAGGAACGAGGCACTGGCGGCGCCCGCCACATAGGCGCCGGGTTCGGTCTGCTGGGCGCCGAGGGAACCGATCAGCAGCACCGTGTCGAGGTAGACGTGGGGGTTGAGCAGGGTCACCGCCAGGGCACTGAGCATCACCGCGCGCAGCGAGCGCACCTTCTGCCCTTCGCCCTGGCCCAGGCTTTGCCGCGAGCAGGCGCGGCGCAGCGCCAGGGTGCCGTACCACAACAGGAACGCCGCCCCGCCCCAGCGTGCCACCGCCAGCAGTATGGGGTTGTGTGCCAGCACCGTGGCCAGGCCGAACACCCCGGCGGCCACCAGCAACGCATCGCACACCACGCACAACGCGGCCACCGGCAGGTGATGTTCGCGGCGCAGGCTTTGCGCCAGGACGAAAGCGTTCTGCGTACCAATGGCCATGATGAGCCCCAATGCAACCAACAATCCGTTCACATAGCTTTGCCACATAAGGTTTACTCCGCGCCCGCCGCCAGTTGCTCAAGCACCGTCATGGCGCGCTCGGCATCGGCCTGGCCGACGAACAGATGGTCATGGAAGTACCCGGCGATCACATTGCAACTGATCCCGGCGCGGCCCAGCGCACTGGCGAACGCGGCGGTCAGGCCGACAGCGGCGAGGGCCGAGTGCACGTTGAGGGTGATCCACGCAGCTACATAGTCGAAGTTGAACCCGGCGCGCACGGCCTGGCGCCGCTCCAGAATCACCGTCAGGCCTTCGCGCTCGCGAAAACTGCCGATCACTTCGCAACCCTGGGGCAGTTGGCCATCGCGGATGGTGCAGAACACGTACTCGCCGTCGTTCAGGTGTGGGCTCATGCTGCGCAGCAGCGTGTCGAGGGCGGTTTCGCCGGCCATGGGAAGTGTCCTTGAAGATTGAGGTCGATATGCCGCGCGCGCCTTGGCGAGCAGGCTTGGGGCATTGCGCAGCATCGGATGGCTCGCATTCTGCGGTGCAGGCCTGTATAAGAAAAACAAATATTGCTGATCGCCCATTAGGAAAACTGATGTTCGACTACAAATTGCTATCGGCCCTCGCCGCCGTGGTCGAACAGGCCGGGTTTGAGCGCGCGGCGCAGGTGCTGGGCTTGTCCCAATCGGCCATTTCCCAGCGCATCAAACTGCTGGAGGCGCGCATCGGCCAACCGGTGTTGGTACGGGCCACGCCGCCGGCGCCGACGGAAATCGGCCGACGCCTGCTCAACCACGTGCAGCAGGTGCGTTTGCTCGAACGCGACCTGCAAACCCTGGTGCCGGCCCTGGATGAAGAAGGCTTGCCGGAACGGCTGCGCATCGCCCTCAACGCCGACAGCCTGGCGACCTGGTGGGCCGAGGCGGTGGGGGATTTCTGCGCCGAGCAGCACCTGCTGCTGGACTTGATCGTGGAAGACCAAACCGTGGGCCTCAAACGCATGCGCGCCGGCGAAGTGGCCGCGTGCGTGTGCGCCAGCGAGCGCCCGGTGGCCGGTGCGCGCAGCGTGCTGCTGGGGGCAATGCGCTACCGGGCCCTGGCCAGCCCGGCGTTTGTCGCCCGGCACTTCCCCCAAGGGGTGAAGGCCGAGCAACTGGCCCGCACCCCGGCGCTGGTGTTCGGCCCGGATGACTTTCTCCAGCATCGTTTTCTGGCGTCAGTGGGCGTCACAGGCGGTTTCGAGCACCATTTGTGCCCGTCCTCCGAAGGCTTTATCCGCCTCGCCGAAGCGGGCCTGGGCTGGGGCCTGGTGCCCGAGTTGCAGGTGCGCGAGCAACTGGCCCGGGGCGTGCTGGTGGAACTGCTGCCAGATAAGCCCATCGACGTGCCGCTGTACTGGCATCATTGGCGCAATGGCGGCCAACTGCTGGGCCTGCTCACCGAACACCTCGTACGCTCAACCAAACAATGGCTGGTGGCTTGAACACCCATGCCAGCGTCAACAACAACCCAGTAGTAGCTGCAAGTTGCAAGCTCAAAGCTAAAGCCAAGGCTTGAGGCTTGAGGCTTGAGGCTTACAGCTCAAAGCTTGCAGCTGCTTTTTAAGGAATATGAATGAAAATTCTGGTCACCGGCGCAAGCGGCTTTATTGGCGGGCGTTTTTCCCGTTTTGCCCTGGAGCAGGGCCTACAGGTGCGGGTCAACGGGCGTCGGGCCGAAGCGGTCGAGCATTTGGTGCGCCGTGGTGCCGAGTTCGTCCAGGGCGATTTGAGCGATGGCTTGTGGGTGCGCGAGTTGTGCCGCGATGTCGATGCGGTGGTGCATTGCGCCGGGGCGGTGGGGCTGTGGGGGCGTTATCAGGACTTTCACGACGGCAACGTGCTGCTGACCGAAAACGTCGTCGAGGCGTGCCTCAAGCAAAATGTGCGGCGCCTGGTGCACCTGTCTTCGCCCTCGATGTACTTCGACGGCCGCGATCACTTGGGCCTGACCGAAGAGCAAGTGCCCAAGCGCTTTAGCCACCCCTACGCGGCCACCAAGTACCTTGCCGAGCAGAAAGTCTTCGGCGCCCAGGAGTTCGGCCTTGAAGTGCTGGCCCTGCGCCCACGCTTTGTCACCGGCGCCGGCGACATGAGCATCTTCCCGCGCCTGCTCAAGATGCAGCGCAAGGGGCGCCTGGCGATTGTCGGCAACGGCTTGAACAAGGTGGACTTCACCAGCGTGCAAAACCTTAACGAGGCCTTGCTCGCCAGCCTGCTGGCCAACGGCTCGGCCCTGGGCAAGGCGTACAACATCAGCAACGGCGCGCCGGTGCCGCTGTGGGATGTAGTCAACTACGTGATGCGCCAGATGCAGGTGCCCCAGGTCACCCGTTACCGTTCCTACGGCCTGGCCTACAGCGCTGCGGCGCTCAACGAAGGGCTGTGCAAACTCTGGCCCGGGCGCCCCGAGCCGACGCTGTCGCGCCTGGGCATGCAGGTGATGAACAAGAACTTCACCCTGGACATCAGCCGCGCCCGGCATTACCTGGGTTATGAGCCGAGCGCCAGCCTGTGGTCGGCCCTTGATGAGTTTTGCGCCTGGTGGCAAGCCCAGCACCCTGCCTGAAAACCGCCGCGCCCGCTCAACGGGGCGGCTTAGGGGTTTATACTCGCGCCATTCATTCCGGCCGCTCACAAAGGTTGCCCCATGCGTAACGATGCACACGACGACTTCGATGACGTTCCGAGCCTGCGGGCCGACCCCCTCGATGACGACTTCGCCCCCAACCCCGCCGCCCGCGAACGCACCAGCGTGCACTCGCGGCCCGTACCGGCGGCCAAGGTCAAGGTGCCGAGTACCGGGCCGCTGTGGGCGTTGGTCGGCGCGCTGTTCTTCGCCTTTGTCGGCCTGGCCTGGTGGAGCTTCCAGCAAATCTCGCTGATGGAGCAGCAACTGGTGGCAACCCAGGAAAGCTTTGCGCGCATCAGCGAAGAAGCGGCAGGGCGCTTGCAGGCGATCTCCGGCAAGGTGGTGGCCAGTGAGTCGAACGTCAACAGCGGCAGCGAAGCGCTGAAACTGCAAATCAAGCAACTGGAAAGCAAGTTGCTGGAGCAGAACAACCAGTTGCTCGAACAGAACAAGCAACAACAAGGCGTGGCGGGGCAGGCCACCGACCTGGACAAACGCCTGGCGCAGATCAGCAGCCAAGCCAACACCCACGCCACTGAATTGCAAACCGCCACCAGCCAGTTGCAGGCGCAGGTCAAGGCCCTGGGCACCGAACTGGCCGCCCTCAAGAGCGCCCAACCGGACACCAGCAAGGTCGACGCCCAGCTCAAGAGCCTGGGCGGTGAGATCGCCGCGCTGAAAAAACAGGGCAACCCGAGCGCGGCCATCGAACGCCTTGAACAAGACCTGCTGGTGCTCAAAAGCGAGCAGGACAACCGCCCGGCCAGCCCGGCAGGTGGAGCCAGTACGGCGGAGTTCGACGCCTTTCGCGGCCAGGTCACCCGTAACATCAACACCTTGCAAAGCCAGATCCAGAACCTGCAACAACAGATCAGCGCCCGCCGCTGACCTCTGGCCCACCCGGGCGGCGATGCCGCCCCGACCCTACAAAACCTGAATACCCTCCCATAGCCGCCAACCCGTCTACGCTGTTCACACGTCAACAGAAGCGAGGAATGGGCAATGAAGTACCTGCACAAAATGGCATGGTTGGGCTGTTTGCTGATGTTGCCGCTGGCGCCGGCCCACGCGGCCGATGATGGCCAAGCCGCGCGGGCCTTGCTGGAAAAGGCCCTGGCCTACTACCACGACAACGGCGACAAGGCCTTCGCCGCCTTCAGCCGTCAGGGTGAGTTCGTCGACAAGGACCGCTACGTATTTGTGGTCGACACCAAGGGCACGATGCTCGCCAGCGGCGGGCCGTCGTCGGCGCTGATCGGCCGCGATGTCAGCGAAGTGCTCGGCCCAGACCTGCAAAAAACCTTCAAGGACGCCCTGAAAATCCCCGAGGGCAATGGCATCCAGCAAGCCGAATACCGCTGGCGCAACTGGGCCGACGGCAAGGTCGAGCGCAAGCATGTGTACTACCAGCGCATCGGCCAGCGCATTCTTGCCGTCGGCTACTACCTGCCACGGGCCTCGGCCGAACAGGCCAAGGCGCTGCTCGACAAGGCCGCCGCCGACCTGGCCAAGGACGAAAAGGGCACGCTGGTGGCCATCAACACCCTCAAGGGCGGTTACCTGGAAGATGACCTCTATGTTTTCGTCGTCGACCTCGACACCCGCCGCTACGTGGCCCACGGCACCCAGCTGCGGCTTATCAACACCGACTTTGGCAAGGTCGTAGACCCCGAGGGCAAACCCGTGGGCGAGCCGATCCTGGCGTTGATCGCGGGGCAGGATGAGGGCGAATACCAATACCGCTGGAAAAACCCGGTCACCGCCAAGGTGGAAAACAAACACGCCTACCTGAAAAAGGTCGGGCACTTCCTGGTGGCGGTGGGGTACTACAGCCCTTGAGGTCACGCACCAAGCGCTGTACCTGATAAAGCCGCCCCACGGGCGGCTTTGTTCATGGGGCCGTCAGACGTTGCCTTGAGAAAAGGCTGAACTGGCGCCCAATGCTTGCATTTTGGCCATGGCTCCCCTTCAAATGCAGGAGCAATGATGGGTAACCCGCTCAGCGGTATGTAAACCGCTCCACTCCCAGAGGCCTGGATGCAGTTATGAACAAGCCTGCCCTACCTTCCATCCCGGTGTTCACGCTCTATGGCGAAAGCCTCGGTTGGCCGACCCCGGACCTGCTGCACTGTGAAACCATCTCCCACCGCAGCCGCGAGCAACAATGGGAAATCAAACCCCATCGCCACGCCGACCTGTGCCAGTTGTTGTTTGTGCACAAGGGCCAGGCGCAGATCGAGGTCGACGGCCAGCACTGGCAGGTGGACGAGGCGGCGATCCAGATCCTGCCACCGCAGAGCGTGCACGGTTTTCGTTTCAGCGAAGAGGTCCAGGGTTATGTGCTGACCCTGGCCGCGCCCTTGCTCGCCCATTTGCAGGCGCAACTGGGCCAGGCCCTGGGCACCCTGACCGTGGCCGAAAGCTACCCGGTGGGCGCCGACGGCGATTACCTCGAAGGGTTGTTTGGCGCCTTGCAGCGTGAGTACGTCGGCCATCAACCGGCGCGGGACATGCTCATGCATTCACTGCTCAGCGTGATCGTGGTGTGGCTGGGGCGCCAGGTGCAGCAGCGGCGCCAGAGCGAACAACGCCCGCAACGGGCGCGCGAGTACCTCAACGGCTACCTGCAACTGGTCGAAACCCACTACCGCGAGCATGTCAAAGTCGAAGACCTGGCCCATCAACTGGGCATCTCGGTGTCGCACCTCAACGGCACTTGCCGCGAACTGGCGGGGCAACCGGCGTTGCAGATCATGCACGAGCGCCAGTTGCTCGAAGCCAAGCGCCTGCTGACCTACACCAGCATGACGATCTACGAAATGTCCGAAGCCCTGGGTTTTTCCGACCCGACCAACTTCACCCGCCTGTTCCGCCGGCGCGTGGGCATCTCGCCCAAGGCTTTTCGCGACCGCCTCAAAGCCGGCCCGCGCGGCTGACTACCTCAGCGCATTGAGGGTTGCGGTGTGTGGGATGCAATGCTCGGCACCGCAACTGGCGGCAATGCGCGGCTCCTGGCGTGCCTGCTCGACGCGATAGGCCGCGGCGCCGTACAGCGCCAGGGTGAACGTGCAGGTGACAAAAATGGCGAAGAATCTTCTTGTTTTGATGTTCATGGCAGCGACCTCTGAACGAATACCCGGGGGGTACTGGTTTGAGCATAGGCCAGCCGTGGGTAGATGCCATGAGATTGCTATCGGGGTATTCAGGCCGCTGATGGGCCTGTTGTTTCTGTAGCAAGCGGGCAAGCCCGCTTGCTACAGGCCCACGTCCCAAATCGGTTCCTGGGGAAAGCGCAGCACCAGAAAATCCAGCACGCTGCGCAGCGCCGCCGGCATGTGTTTGCGCGAGGCGTAGACCGCGTAGATGTTCATCTGCCGCGGTTCGGCTTGCGGGAGCAGGCGGATCAGTTCGCCGCTGTGCACATGCACGCCGGCCTGATAGCTGGGCAGCATCGCAATGCCGGCGCCGGCCAGGGTGGCGCGTAACAGGGTGCTGGCCTCGTTGGCGCTGATGTTGCCCTGTACCGGCACCGACAGCGGTTCGCCGCCCTGCTCGAAGTGCCACAGGCTCTTGCCGAAGTAGGAATGGGTCAGGCAATTGTGCTGGCTCAGGTCCTCGACCCGCCGGGGCACCGGGTGTTCGCGCAGGTACGCCGGGGCGGCGCACACCAGCGAGCGGCACACCGTCAGGCGCCGGGCGATGAGGTTGGGGTCCAGGTCGTTGCTGGTGCGGATCGCCAGGTCGATGCGCTCGTCCACGAGGTTCACCGTGCGGTCGAGCATTTGCAGGTCGATGCTCACCCCGGGGTAGCGCTTGACGTACTCGGCCATGGCGTCGGCCAGTTGCGCCTGGCCGAACGAGGTGCTTACGCTCAGGCGCAGCAGGCCGCGCGGGGCGTCATCCGGCTCGCTGACGGCGGCTTGCATGTCGGCGCTCAATTCCAGCATCTGCCGGCAGCGCGGCAGGATTTCACTGCCGGCGGCGGTCAGGCTCAACTTGCGCGTGGTGCGGTGCATCAGGCGCGCACCGACCCAATCTTCCAGTTCCGCCAGATACCGCGACACCACCGGCCGCGACAGGTCCAGGTGCTCAGCGGCGGCCGACTGGCTGCCCAGGTCCACCACCGTGACAAACACCCGCATTGCGTGAAGACGATCCATGATTTGCCCGCTTTCAGAAACAAACTATGTTCGAGCATCGCATTTTTCAGTGCCAATGACCTCACTAAGCTGCACCGATGCCATTCCCGGCCACCGCCTTCTGGAGCACTGCCATGATCGGATTTTCCACCCTCAAGCGCCTGTTACTGGCCACCGCCGCCCTCGGTTTTGCCGCCCACGCCGCCGCCAGCGAACCGGCCCTGAAGCTGGACGTGTACAACCCCGGCGAGGCGGCGATCTTCCCGGTCAGTTCGGTGCTGGTCAGCGGCCAGAAGGACGCCATCCTGGTCGATGCCCAGTTCGGCAAGGCCCAGGCCCAAGCCGTGGTCGACAAGATCCGCGCCAGCGGCAAGCACCTGACCACCATCTACATCAGCCACGGCGACCCGGATTACTACTTCGGCCTGGACACCCTGGTCGCCGCGTTCCCCGACGCCAACGTACTGGCCTCTGCGCCGACCGTGGCCCACATCAAGGCCACCGTGGCCGGCAAACTGGCCTTCTGGGGGCCGCAGATGGGCGCCGACGTGCCGCACAAAACCATCGTGCCCCAGGTGCTTGAAGGCAACAGCCTGACGCTCGAAGGCCAGTCGTTGCAGGTCATTGGCCTGGACGGCCAGCAGCCGGACCGCAGTTTTGTGTGGATCCCCTCGATCAAAGCCGTGGTCGGTGGGGTGGTGGTGGCCGAGAACATTCATGTGTGGATGGCCGACACCCAGAGCGCCCAGTCCCGCGCCGATTGGCTGGCGACCCTGCAACGCATCGAAAGCCTGCAACCGGCTACGGTGATTGCCGGCCACTATTTGGGCCAGGGCAGCCGTTCATTGGCGGCGGTGCGCTTCACTAGCGACTACATTCAAGCGTTCGACCAAGAGGCCGCCAAGGCCAAGGACGCCGCGCAACTGATTGCAGCAATGAAAAAACGCTACCCCGACCTGGGCGATGACAGCTCCCTGGAGCTGAGTGCCAAGGTCGCCAAGGGCGAAATGAAGTGGTGAAGCGAGTCCAACCAACGGAGAACGTCATGAGCACAATCGCAATTATCGGGGCCACCGGCCGCGCCGGCAGCCAATTGCTGGAAGAGGCCTTGCGCCGGGGCCATAGCGTCACAGCCATCGCCCGCAATACCGCCAGCCTTGGCCAGCGCCCCGGGGTGGTGGCCAAGGAGGTCGACGTACTGGACGCCAACGCCCTGCAAGCGGCCCTCGCCGGGCACGATGCGGTCATCAGCGCCGCACACTTTGCCACCATCCCTGCCAGTGCCATCCTCGGCCCGGTCAAACAGGCTGGGGTCAAGCGCCTGCTGGTGGTGGGTGGCGCCGGCTCATTGTTGCTGCCCGGCGGTGGAAAAGTCATCGACAGCCCCGGTTTCCCCGAGGAGTACCGCGCCGAGGCCAGCGCTGGCGGCGTCTACCTCGACACGCTGCGCCAGGAGCGGGACTTGGACTGGACCTTCCTTTCGCCCTCGGCGGAGTTCGTCGAAGGCGACCGCACCGGTAAATTCCGCCTGGGCCAGGATGAGTTGCTGATCGACGCCCAGGGCCGCAGTTGGATCACGTTCGCCGACTTTGCCATCGCAATGATCGACGAACTGGAAAACCCCCAGCATTCGCGGCAGCGGTTTACGGTGGGGTATTGAGCCCCTGAGCCGGTAGCTTTCATGTGGGCGTGAGCCTGCTTGCGATAGCGGTGGTTCAGGCACATCGCTCTCGCGAGCAGGCTCGCTCCCACAGCGGTTCACGCTTACACAAAGTCCTCAGGAGCGCAGCCGCGCCAGATCCCGCAACGGGGGCGCGCCGAACAGGCGGCTGTATTCGCGGCTGAATTGCGAAGGGCTTTCATACCCCACCCGGTAACCCGCCGCCGAGGCGTCCAGGCCTTCGGCCAGCATCAGGCGGCGGGCTTCCTGTAGGCGTAATTGCTTCTGGTACTGCAACGGGCTCATGGCCGTCATGGCCTTGAAACGGTGGTGCAGGGTCGACACGCTCAGGTTCACCGTGCGCGCCAGGTCGTCGATGCGCAGCGCTTGCTGATAGTTGCCGTTAAGCCATTTGATCGCCTGGCCGATGCGGTGGCTCTGGCTATTGGCGCTGGCGATTTCATACAGGCGATAACCCTGGGGGCTGCGCAACAGGCGATAGAGAATTTCGCGCTGCACCAGGGGCGCGAGCATGGCCACGTCCTTGGGCGTGTCCAGCAGGCGTGCCAGGCGCAGCACCGCGTCCAGCATCGCCGGGTCCAGGGGTTCCACGTACAACCCGCGGCCCGTGGGCCGGGCGGGCACGCCCAAGGGGCCGGCGTCGGCGATCAATGCGGTGATTTGTGCCGGGTCGATGTCCAGGCGCAAAGCCAGGATCGGCTCCTCGCTAGTGACATTGACCACCCGCCCGCTCAGGGGCATCGACACCGAGACCACCAGGTAATTGAGCGGGTCGTAGTTGAACAACTCGTCGGCCAGGCGCACTTCCTTGCGGCCCTGGGCGATGACGCACAGCGCCGGTTGCGCCAGCACCGGGGCGAACTCATGGCAATGGCTGTGGCGCGACATGAACAGCGAACCGATGGCCGTGGCGTAGGTGCCGTCCTGGGCGGTGTTGCGGGCGATCAGCGCGGCCAGCTCGGCGCGCTGTTTTTCCCGGTCGGCGTCCAGCGGGGCCGGGGGGTTCTGGGGCGACAGCATGGCGGGCATCCTCGGCGGCGATCGGGGGAAACCCGCACAGCTTATGTTTGTGCAAGGCCAGCGGGTAGATCATTGCTGCACAAAAGTTGCCTGATCCTGCCGGGTTTTGCGCCTATCGCCGCCGCCCAGGACCCGCCAGCGGTAAAACTTGCTTGAAACCGCGACCCTCGCGGCCTTCGAAGGCCGACCGCCGGCACCAGCACGAAAAAACGCCCGGCGCAGGATCGTGCAATAAACCGGCAGAAATCGACTAACGGCCCTGGCCCGCGCCCCTTAACCTTTGATCCTGCCGTCACCCGGCTCCGGGTGGCGCATCGACACCTGCGGAGGATCTCCCATGACCATGCCTTTACCCGTCAGCCACATGGCCCTGGTGCGTGCCCGCGCCGGGCGCTCGATGGACCTGGGCGCGCGCCTGAGCAGCCTGATCGAACCCACCCTCGGTGCCCCTGGTTGCCTGCACTTTGCCTTGCAGCATTCGCTGTGCGACCCGGACTTGTGGCAGGTCTGCGGGTTTTGGCGCGACGCGCAGGCCATGACCGCCCACTTCAACTCGCCCGCCCTGAACGTGTTCGCCCAACTGGTGCAGGACGGCGTGGTCGAGCGCCTGGATTTCCACACCTTCAGCGAGGTGTCCCGCCCACAGGACATGCAGCGCCTGGCCGGTTGAGCCGCTAGAATGGCCGCTTTTCATTTGCCCAGGAGCAGTGACATGGCACGTAGAGAGTTCGCACAATTCGAGGCCGTTTCGGCCGCTGTGCGGGGGGAGGAGGGCTACCACGCCGCCATCGCGGTCAAGGGCCTGGGCGCTTCGGGGGCGCCGCGTTTCCATAAGGTGCTGGCCGAGCAGACGTTCAACACCGCCCTGGCCGCCGACGAAGCCGCCGAGCAGTCATTGGCGTTGCTGGGCGATGTCGACGACGAAGGCGAACTGGTCTGGCGCGCTATTTGACCGCGCCGGGTCGGTACATCTTGAACAGGGCCTCGGGGCCTACCTGGAAGTAATCCGCCGGGCCGCCGCCGCGCAGAATCGGCTCGGCGGCGGCGGTGTCGTAGACGCCGTCCTTGAGCAACCACTTGGCGATATGCACCGCCACCACTTCGCCCAGCACCAACCAACTCGGCACCAGCGCCTGGTCGGCCCGTTGCAGTTGAATGATCTGGGTGACCTTGCATTCAAACGCCACCGGGCTCTCGCCCACCCGCGGCACCGCGATCACCTTCGACGCCACCGGCGTCAACCCCGCCAACGCGAACTCATCCACCTCGGCCGGCACGCTGGCGCAGCTCTGGTTCATCTGTTCGGCCAACGGCCGCGTGGCCAGGTTCCAGACGAACTCGCCGGTCTGCTCGATGTTGTTGAGGCTGTCTTTGCGCCCGACGCTGGAGAACCCGATGATCGGCGGAATGTAGTTGAAGGCGTTGAAAAAACTGTAGGGCGCCAGGTTCAGGCGGCCGTCGCGGTCCTGGGAAGAAATCCAGCCAATGGGCCGCGGGCCGACGATGGCATTGAACGGGTCGTGGGGCAGGCCGTGGCCGTGGGCGGGTTCGTAGAAATGGATGTCGTCCGGCATGGGCGGGTTCCTGCTGGGTGGCTCGGGGAGGCGCCATAGTGCTATCGGGGGCGGCGCAATTCCATGGGGAACATGGAATTTTCATACATCGGCCACCTATTTTTCACAGCGCCCACTTCAGTCTGCGCCCTAGCTCGACACCTTTGCGGTGAACACGCTGCCGCAGATCACCCTAGTGTTCTGGATCATGAAGAACAGCGCCACGACCCTGGGCGACTTCCTGACCCAACCCCATGAAAAGGGTGGGCTGGATTTCGGCACCATCGGTTCGTCGGCGGTATTGGCGTTGGTGCTGGTGGCGATGATCGCCGGGGCGTCGTATGCGCAGCGCCGCTATGGGCGCCAGGTGGCGCCTGAGTTGAGCTGAAATCGGTTAACCGTGGGTGTAGCAAGCGGGCTTGTGTGGGAGCGGGCTCGCCCGCGATGGCGATGGCACATTCACAGTGAATGCCGGCAGTTAAACCGCCCTCGCGGGCGGGCCCGCTCCCACAACAAACCCATGGCTACAACAGGTCAGTCTGTCTCGATCCGCGAGTGGGTGCGGGTGTCTTTCATCGTGGCGTAGACCATCAGGGAGATGGCGATGCACCCGGTCACATACCAGTAGTAGCCGGTTTCCATGCCTACGCTCTTGAACCACAGGGCGATGTATTCAGCGGTACCGCCGAAGATCGACACGGTCAGCGCATACGGCAGGCCCACGCCCAGGGCGCGGATTTCGGTGGGGAACAGCTCGGCCTTGACCACGGCGTTGATCGAGGTGTAGCCGCTGACAATAATCAGCGCCGCCATAATCAGGAAGAACGCGCCCCACCAGGTCTGGACGGTGTGCAGGGTGGTGAGGATCGGCACGGTGAACAGGGTGCCGAGCACGCCGAAGGCGATCAGGATCGGGCGCCGGCCCACTTTGTCCGAGAGCCCGCCGATGATCGGTTGCAGGCACATGAACAGGAACAGCGTCGCTGCCGAAATGGTGGTGGAGTCGGAGATGCTCATGCCCACCGTGTTCACCAGGTACTTCTGCATGTAGGTGGTGTAGGTGTAGAACGCCAGGGTGCCGCCCATGGTCAGGCCGACCACGGTCATCAGTTCCTTGGGATGGCGCAGCAAGGTGCGCATGGAGCTTTCCTTGGCTTTTTTCTTCTTGGTGAACGACTCGGTTTCTTCCATGCCACGGCGCAGGTACAAGGCCACTACCGCGCACAGCGCGCCGATGGCGAACGGAATGCGCCAGCCCCATGCGTACAGCTCTTCGGTGGTCAGCACTTGCTGCAACACGATCAGCACGCCCAGCGCGATGAGCTGGCCGGAGATCAGGGTCACGTACTGGAAGCTGGAGAAGAAGCCGCGACGTTCCTTGGTTGCCATTTCGCTCAGGTAAGTGGCCGAGGTGCCGTACTCGCCGCCCACGGACAAGCCTTGCAGCAGCCGCGCGAACACCAGCAAGATCGGCGCGCCGACGCCAATGGTCTCGTAGCCGGGGGCCAGGGCAATAATCAGCGAGCCGAAGCACATCAGCAGCACGGAGGCCATCAGCGCCGATTTACGGCCCACACGGTCGGCGTACAGGCCCATCAGCCAGCCGCCGATGGGGCGCATCAAAAAGCCCACGGCGAAAATCGCGGCGGTGTTGAGCAACTGCGCGGTGGTGTCGCCCTTGGGGAAGAAGGTCTTGGCGAAGTACAGCGAGAACGCGGCGTAAACGTACCAGTCGTACCACTCGACCATGTTGCCCACCGAGCCACTGAAAATCGACTTGATGCGGCTGGAGGTGGTTCTTTCTTTTGCGGGCGCAGCGGTCGCCCCGCCAGGCAGGGTATTGGAGTTATCCATTGAAGGATCCTTCATCGTCATTGTTGTTGTGGAGCGCGTCGAAGCGCAGCCTGGCAGGGCTATAGCAGAACCCGTGCCAGCAACCGAAGGCCCGGGCTAGAGGGGTTTGACAGGTTTTGTGAGCGGTAAACCGCTGAAGGTGGGAGATGGATGAGCGGAAAACCGCCTATGCCGAACGGGTGACAGGCCGATGTTGGAGGGGGCAAGCCTTTGTGGGAGCGGGCCTGCCCGCGATGGCGGCAACCGGGGCAATGAAGAGGTTGGCTATTAGGGCCCTATCGCGGGCAGGCCCGCTCCCACAGTTGAACTGGGGTGTGGGTGGGATTTTCATTTTCCTCTGTGGGAGCGAGCCTGCTCGTGATGGCGGTGACGAATGGCAGGGGTAAGACAGTTGCCCCACAGCGGCCCGATCTTTTTACGCAGGCTATGGCCCTAGAAACATCTCCCGGGTCAGCCCGTGGCGTTGCATTTTTTCGTTGAAGGTACGCCGGGGCAGTTGCAGTTCGGCGAGGACGGCTTTGATGTCGCCGTGATGGCGGGTCAGGGCGGCGCGCAGGCATTGGGCCTCGAAGGCTTCCTGGCGGGCGGCGAGGGATTGATTGGGCTGCGGCTCGTCCTCGGCCGGGGCTTGCAGGCCCAGCACCTGGCGCTCGGCGACGTTGGCCAGTTCGCGCACGTTGCCCGGCCAGTCGTGGCTGAGCAGGCGGCTCAGTTGCGCGCCGCTGCTAGGGGCGGCGTTGCGGCCCAGGCGTTGGGCGGCGGCGTGGAGGAAGTGCTCGTAGAGCAGGGGAATGTCTTCGCGGCGCTCGCGCAGGGGCGGCAGGCGCAGTTCGGCAATGTTCAGGCGATAGGCCAGGTCTTGGCGAAAGCGCCCCGCGCGGGCCTCATCCAACAGGTCCGGTTTGGTCGCGGTGATGATGCGCAAGTCCACGCTGATGCTCTGGTTCGCGCCCAGGCGTTCAAGCTTGTGTTCCTGCAACACCCGCAGCAATTTCACTTGCTGGGCCAAGGGCATGCTTTCGATTTCATCGAGAAACAGCGTGCCGCCGTCGGCGTATTCGAGCTTGCCAATGCGCTTGCCCTGGGCGCCGGTGAACGCGCCGCTTTCATGGCCGAACAGCTCGGCCTCGAACAGGTGCTCGGGGATCGCCGCGCAGTTGAGCGCCACGAAGGGTTTGTCGGCGCGCGGGCCGAAATCGTGCAGGCAACGGGCGATCAGTTCCTTGCCGCTGCCGGTTTCGCCACGGATCAGCACATTCACCGGCAGCGCCGCCAAGTCCAGCACCTGGCGGCGCAGGGTCTGCATGCTTTGCGACACACCCAGCAGGCGCGCATCCAGGCGTGCACGGTGGTCGGCCTGGGTGTGCAGGCTGCGGTTTTCCAGCACCAGGGCGCGTTTGTCCAAGGCGCGGCGCAGGCTGGCCAGCAGGGTCTCGGGGCTGAAGGGTTTTTCCAAAAAGTCGTAGGCGCCGTCGCGCATGGCCTCCACTGCCATCGGCACGTCGCCGTGGCCGGTGAGCAGGATCAGCGGCAGGTCCGGGTCCAGGGCGCGCACCTGCTCCAGTAACTCCAGGCCGCTCATGCCGGGCATGCGCACATCGCTGAGGATCACCCCGGGAAAATTCCGCGGCAGTTGTTCAAGGCATGCCTGCGCACGGGCAAAGCACTGCACCGCGAACCCCGAAAGCCCCAGCCATTGCTCCACGGCGTCGCGGATACTGGCCTCGTCATCCACCACCATCACGGCGTTCAACATGGCGCGCTCACCTCAAGGGCAATCGGCAGGGTCAGGGTGAACAGCGCACCGCCCGGAATGTTGGCCACGCTCAAGCGCCCACCGTGTTCATGGACAATGGCGAACGACACCGCCAGCCCCAGGCCCAAGCCATCACCTACCGGTTTGGTGGTGAAGAAGGGGTCGAAGACGTTGTTCAGGTTCTCGCTGGCGATGCCACCGCCGCTGTCGGCCACGGTCAGGCGCCACAGGTGCTGGTCGGCTTCGATGCGGATTTCCAGGTGTTTGAGGGGTTTGTCGGCCATGGCGTCGAGGGCGTTGCGCAGCAGGTTGATAAGCACTTGTTCGAGGCGGATTGCATCGCCCTGGACCCACGCTGGGCGGGCCAGGTGCAACGTGGTGCTGATCTGTTCATCACGCAGGCGCGCTTCGAGCAGGTGCAGGGACTGGTCCACCACCGCGGCCAGGTCGAGGCGTTCGCGCAGGCCGCTGGGGCTTTTGCGGGCGAAGGTCTTGAGGTGGCCGGTGAGCGCGGCCATGCGGGTGAGCATGGCGTCCAGCGGCCCCAGGGCTTTATGGGCGTCATCGACGCGGCCGTGGTCCAGCAGCAGGCGCAGGGTGGCCAGTTGGGTGCGTTGGGCGGTCAGCGGTTGGTTGATTTCGTGGGCCAGGGCGGCGGACATCTGCCCCAGGGCCGCCAGTTTGGCCGATTGCACCAGGCCATCCTGGGCGGTGCGCAGGTCGCGGGTGCGTTCTTCGACCAGTTTCTCCAGCTCTTCGCGGCTGCGTTGGCGCAGGCGGGCCAGGCGCCAGCGCTGGTTGAGGAACAGCAACAGGAACACCAGGGCCAGCCACGCCCCGGCGGCGGCGAGCCCGGCGTTGCGGCTGTCTTCCAGGGCGGCTTGCGGTTTGCGCAACAGGTGCAGGGTCCAACCCTCGGCGGTCAGCGGCAAGGATTCCCACAGGTAATCCTGCTCGCCGTCCGGGCCATCGACCCGCGCCAGGTAGCTGTTGTCGTCAAAACGTCGCACCGCTTGGTAGGCCAGGGGCGTGAGGGGTTGTTTGTCGTATTGGCGGGTGGCTTGCAGCTCGGCGCGGTCGGCGTCCGACAGGGGTTGCAGGTAGCGGTAGCGCCAGCCGGGCTGGTTGGCGATAAATACGATGCCGCGTGCGTCGCTGACCAACAGGGTGTCGCTGCCCTGGCGCCATTCGCGTTCCAGCTCGGGGAATTCGAGTTTCACCACCATGGCCCCGAGAAACTCACCGGCGCTGTTGTGCACCGCGCTGGCAAGGAAGTAGCCGGGAATGCCGCTGGTCACGCCCACCGCGTAGAAACGCCCGGTGCCCTGGCTGCGGGTTTGCATGAAGTAGGGGCGAAAGCCGTAGTTGTGGCCCACGTAGCTGCTGGGCAGGCGCCAGTTGCTGGCGGCCACGGCCAGGCCGGTGCGGTCCAGCAGTTCCAGGGTCGAGGACTGCGCCGCGCCGTTGATTTTTTCCAGTTTGCGGTTCAGGGCGCCTTGCTGTTCGGTGCCCAGCGGGCCGTCGAGGGCGGCGATCAGTTCCGGGTCCAGGGCCAGCACGGCGGGCAGGGCGCGGTAGCGTTCGATCAGGGTGTGCAGCGAGTTAGCGTACAGGGCCAGTTGTTCATTGGCCCGGGCGGCGTCCTCCACCAGCGCCTGGCGCTCGGCGTGGCGCATGGCAAACCCGGCCGCGAGGGCGGCGCCGGCAAGAATCAGCAAGGTGTAGAGCGTCAGGCGCAAGGGGCGAGAGGTCAGGTTCATGCTGTCGGAAATAGGCAGGAGTGGGGGCGGGCACCATACCATGGCGGCTCGCGTGCTTCATTGATCCGGCGACGTTGCGTGGTGATCGGGCGCTCTGGCGGATGAGTGAACTCAAGTGGGTGGACGCAACACATCTATCGCCCGCCCTATTGACACAATGGGCCTGGCGAACGTTATCAAGTCGTCATGGCTCAGGTGCGCCTCATGCATTCGGTTGGCCCCTCCGGTCTGGTTGTAGGGGCTGAAGTCAGGTGTTTGGTCGAGATGTTTGAGCAGCGGTTCGTTGTTCAACACCATGTTTTCAAGCAAGGACACGCCGCGTACATCGGTGGCGTCAATTTCATACAGGTAGTACTGGGTGGGGTGGTAAGCCGCGTACTCCAAAACCCCCGTCAGGGATTCGGCCACTATCAAGGCATCGCCGCCGATCATTTTGGGGATGGCGGTAAATTCGTCCGAGGGCTTGAAGCCCTCGCGCGCCACTTCGGCGGGGGTGCGCCGATCCGCCCGGTAGACCTTGCCGCCAAAGTTGCCGCGGGCCAGCAGGTTCCTGTTGTTCAGGCTGTATTGGAACTGAGGCGTGTGAGTGTTTAAACGCTCTAAAAGGCTGTGTTGCTCGGCGGTCGGTGGCGGCGGGTTCAGGCTTTCGGGGGTTGCCGGGTGACTGGTGTCGGAGGGGGGCGGCGAGCCTTGGCTTTGCAGGGACGCCGGCGAGTCCTGGGTCTGCATCGCCTCCTCGTCATCGCTGTGTTCCGAGGCCGGGGAGGCGATGGGAGGCAAGCCATATTGGTAGCGCAGGCTTTGTTCGTGTTCGACGAACTCGTCCAGTACCCGATCCAGCGCCGGATCATCGTCCTGCCACATACGCCCATCGGGGTCGGTGCGGCTGATGGGGTTGCTGCCACAGAAGCCGTAGAGGTTCAGCCCATCCACCGCCCCCGCCGGGTCGGCGCTGGCCCAGCGCTGCAACCACGGCGCGTAGTAGCGGGCGCCGTAGTAATAGAGGCCGCTGCTGTCGCGCTCCTTGCCTGAGTAGCGCACCGTTTTGTACTCGGCCTCTACCTGGGAGCGGGCCGCTTGCCACGCGGTGCCGCCGAACGGGTAGTAGCCCTCGCGGCTTATCACGTGGGCCTGTTGGTCGAGTTCGGTGTCCAGGGAACCTAAGGGGTCGGTCAGGCTGTAGCGCAGTTGATCGGCGTCGATGCCGTCGGGTTTGCCCGCCGCCCAGTGCAGGCAGCGCACATGGATGTGGCCTGCTTGCAGGGTGACCACGTGCAGCACCTGCTGCTCGCCGTCCACCGTGCGCACTTCTAGGCCCGTCAGGTAGCGCACTTCGCGGATGTGTTCGACCGCCGCGGCCCTGGCCCGTTGCCAGGTGCGCAGGCGTTGGCCGGTGCTGTCGTAGACGTAGCACTCGCGATCATCGTCGCCGTGGGCGCGGGACACTTGGGTCAAGCCTTGTAACTGGTTGCGCACGGTCCAGGCCAGGGCCTGCCCGCCCGGTTGCAGGGTGAGCAGGTTGCCAGCGGCGTCGTAGGTCATCTCCAACTCAGCGCCCTGGCCTTTTTGCCAGCCCAGGCAGCGGTTGCTCTGGTCGTGCGGGCGCATGTGCACGGTGTGGGACCGGCCGGGCAGGGCGCTGACGTGGGTGAGGCGGGTCAGGTTATTGCCGTTGTCGTACGCGAACGTTTGCGTGTAGCCGCCCAGGCGCGTGAGGTCGATGGGGCTTATCAATGGCGGCAACTGCGGCTGGGTGCTGGCGCCGGGGCCCTCCAGGCCGGTGGCGCTGGCCAAGCGATAGAGGCTGTCGTAGGTGAAGGCGCGGCTGCCGTCCAGGCGTTGGTTGGCGGCGTAGCGGATGGCTTGGGTGTGGTCGGTGAGGGCGATAACGTTGCCGACCGGGTCGTAGGCCTGGCTCAGGTGTTGAAACACCGTGCTGCCCTTGAACGCCTTGAGTTGCCTGAGGCGGCCATCGGCCGGGTCGAAATCGGTGACGCTGACCACGCCGTTCCCCGCCACTTGCGCCTGGATCTGGCCATCGGCGTTGTACTCGATGCCTTCCACCAGGGTTTGCACGGTGGCTGCACCGTGCAGTTGCAAGGCCAGGCGCTTGGGGCGGCCATCGAGGCCGTAGGTCAAGTGCTGGCGATGGTTGCGGGCGTCGGTTTGCTCCAGCGGGACGCCGCTGGCGTTGTAGCGCCATTGGGTCAGCCAGGTGTCGGGTTCCAGCAACGCTTCCTGGCCGGCGGCGGTGGGTGGCCAGTCGGGCATGTCCAGGCCCTTGAGAAAGCGTCGGCCCTGGCGTAGGGGCGCGCCATTGACGGCGTACTCATCCATGCTCAGGCGCCCGGCGCTGTCGTGCTCGGCTACCAGGCGCCCGCATTGGTTGTGCTGGGCGTAGGCCGCCGAGCCGTCGCCATAGGTCAAGCGCTGCACGGTTTGGGCGGGGCCGGCGCGGGCCTGTTCGACGATGGCGGTGGGCCGCAGCAGAGGGTCGAATGTACTGCGTTGGTGGCTGCCACGTTGGTCCCAACGTTGCAACGCCTGCCCGGCCACACCCGGCAGGTCGATGCGCCAGCCGCTGTCGACGCTGATACTGCACAACACCGCCCCACCCAGGCTGTACAGGTTGTTCAGGTTGGCTTGTGGCCCGTTGTGGCGTGGGTCGTATTGCGCCACCACGTGTGCGGCGGCGTCATGGTGCTGGCGGCTGACTTGGGCTTGCGGTGCATCGGCCGCGGTGGCGCGCAGGTACTGCACCTGGCGCACCACCAGGCCCCGGCCGTCAATCGCGGCCAGGGTCGGGGTGTGGTGATGCACGCCGGGGTTCATGCCTTGGCGTCCTTGGCCTTGCGTGCCATGACCTCTTCATAGGTGTCGTTTTTATCTTCGGCAATGGTGTACCAACCCAGGTAGGTTTGGCGGTCTTCCAGGTCGTCCTTGGCGGCGACGGTGCGTACCAGGCGCCCAGGTGCGTCGTAGTAGAGCCGGTCGCAGTAGCCGTGCTGGCGAAAGGATTGGTCGTTGATGTAGCGCGTCTGGTCGGCGAAGTACGGGCGATAGACCCGTACTGTCACGCCCTTGTTGTTGTATTCGACCCGTTCGCTGACTCGCCAGCGCCGTGCGGCCTGCTGTTGCACGGGTTTGCCGTCGGCGCCCAGTTTCAGCGCGCCGTTTTCGTCCACCACGTAGGCCAGGCCCGGCTCGACTTCCTGTTTGGTTTGCAGGGTGCGGGCAAAGCCGTCGAAGCAGGCGATAGCGATGCGTACCTGGGCCTCGGGGTCGCCGGGGTAGCGGTCGGCTTGCAGGGTGGCGACGTGCACTGGTTCACGCTGGGCAGCGTCGAGTTGCTGTTGCAGGATCACTTCGTTGGGCGAAGGGTTTTGCAACCCCAGCATATGCTGGCGGGCACGGTCGCACAGGTGCCCGCTGGGCAGGATGAAGCCTTCGGCCCTGGCCCAGGTGCGCCACGCCTCGGGCGGCGGCGAGGCTTGCGAGATCCGGCCCATCCAACTGAATGGGTCGGAAAATATCGCAGTGGCGTACTCGCCGATCGCGGCCACCGGGTTGGCAATGGCGGTTGCCGGGCTGCGGTCGGCGGGGGGCACGTAATCGGCTAGGGGCTTGAAGCCCACTGGCAGGCCCAGTTCGGTGCCATGGAAGCTGCTGACCTGCATCTCGCCCAGGGCGTTGTAGCGTGCCTCCTGGATATTTTCGTTGGGGTCTTGGATGCGCCCGGGCAGGAAGGTGCGGTAGTCGATGTCCAGCACCTGCGTGACGCAGCCATCGGGTAATTGCACGGCCGTTTGCAGGCACCAGTAGGGGTCGTGGGTGACCTGGGTGATGCCGTGGCTGAGGGTCTGTTGCACGAGGGTGATGCTGTAGAAATCCTCCAGCTTGGCGTAGGTGGCAAAGCCCTGGCGCACCGACCACAGGTTGGTCTTGTTGTCTTCTTCCTGGTCGTACGGCAGGAACAGCTTCATCGGCTGGTAGCCGACCTCGGGTTCGAGCAGACGCGCCTTGAGGTCGAAATTCGGGTCGATGTCTTTGACCCGGTCATAGGCGCTCAGCGCGGTGGCATCGAGTTCGGCGTGCTCTTCGTAGTCGGGCAGGGCCTCGAAGGTGGCCGCGCCCACGGGTAGGGTAATGCCGCTGTCCGGGTGTTTGTAGCGCTGCAGGCTGAGGCCGGTGAGCACGGCTTGTTGCGCCCAGGGGCCGCCGTCCTGGCTCAGCTCGAGGAATTTTTCGTGGCACAGGTCATTGGCGTGCAGGTCGGTTTTGGCCAGCACCAGGGCATTGCTGCGCGAACGGTACGCCAGGCCCAGGCGCCAGGCTTGTGGGTCGCTTTGGTGGATGAACCCGACCTTGGCCTGGGTCAGGTACCAGGCCTGCTGGGCCTCGTCATGGGTATCGCTCCACCAGGTGTTTTGGTAGGGGTCGCTGAAGGGTGGCGCGTCGCTGCGGGTTTTACGTCGCGGGCAGTAGACCACCCAGCCGTGGGTCAGGGTGCCGTAGTCGTCCCACTCCAGGTTGATGCTGTGCTGGCACAGCGGGTCATCGGCGACGGATTGTTCGTAGTGCAGGCTGCGCGACTCCAGTGTCAGTGGCTGCACCACGGCGTAGGGCTGGTGCTGCCCCGCCGGGCGCAAGAGGCGCACCAGGTAGCGGTGCTGCTGCACGCCGTAGGGCACGGCGGGAGCGTCAGCGTTGTAGATTTCGCTGCGCAGCACCGAGCCGCTCAGGGCCCGGGCGACTTCCCGGGCCAGGGTGTCGTCGATGGGGTCGAGCCCTTCGCTGGCATGGTCGCGGCTGTGGTAGCGCTGCACCAGGGTCGGGCGCAGCGCCGCGGCGCCAGGGTCGCCGGCGTAGCCGTCGCTGGGCGGCATGTCCACGGCCCGGCCGGTGTGGAACCAGGTTTTGCTCAGCACGGGGGCGGTAAAACCGTCTTCCAGGCGTTGGGCCGGGGCGCCTTCGGTATCGGTTTGCAGCAGCAGGCCGAAGCCGCGGAACTCACGCTCGTGGCGGTCGTAATAGCCCTGGCGGTAACTGAAGTGCTGGCTTAGTTGCTGGCCGCTGATTTCATCCAGTTGGGTCTGCTGGCTGACCAGGTGCAGGGCGAAGGGCAGTTCGCATACAGGCTCTTGCTGGGCGGCGCGCAACTGGGCTTTTTCGTCGAGCCATTCCTGGGCTGAACTGCGATAGCTCACGCCGTTGCGGGCGCCCATGTTGTTGTTGGCGCGGCTGAGCAGGTAGGGCTTGGCCTGGACGAAGTCATAGCGCCAGTGCCGCGGCGACATGTGCGGTACGCTCAGCACCAGGCTGGAACAGCCCAGGCCTTGCAGGTCGGCGAAGCTGACTTCGCACAAACGGTCGTAGCGCACACCCTCGGGCCAGGGTTGGGTCTGGGGCGTGTCGGGGTAGCCGTTGCCGGCGTGGTTCATGAACACCTCAAAGCCATCGCTCTTGAGGTAAATCAGGTCGGCGGCGCCGGAGCCATCGAGGTCGGCCAGGCGCACCTGCGCCGCCTCGAATTCTTCGTAGGCAAACGGCAAGGTACTCAGTACAAAACCTTTGCCGAAGCGCCCGTGGCCCAGGTTGGGCCAGCATTTGACCTCGTTGTGGCGGATGCGCACCAAGTGTTGTTGGCCGCTGCCCAGCACATCGCTGAAGGCCACCAGTTCCGTGGGGGACGGGCTGAGCAGCGGGAGGGCATCGTCGTCGTCCCGGCGGGGCACATCCACACCCCGAGCAAAGCCATCCTCGCGGCGGCTGGCGTAGAGGCGCACGCTGCGGCTGCCGATCAGGGTCAGGTCCGTGAGGCCATCACCCACCAGGTCGGCCAGTTGGGCCTGGGGGTGGAAAAACTCCGTGGGAAAGGCGTTGAAGGGCACGAATTGGGACCAGGTGCGGTCCGGGTTGAGGGTGAAAAAACCACTCATGCCGGGCATCGCCACGACCCAGTCGAGCTTGCCGTCGCCGGTCATGTCGCTCAGGGATTGGCGCACCGCTTTGCTGCTGTCGGCCGCGGGCAAGTGGGGCAGCAATTTCCATTCGTCATAGCGCACTTGATCGCCGCCGTCCGGGCCGCGCTGGGGTTCGCGGTAGTACCAGGCCTGGTCGATGCGGTACAGCACACCGGGCAGGCCTTCGCCGTAAAGGTCCACCAGTTGATAGGCCTGGCCGTCATTCAAACCGGGCATCGACGGGAATGGCGTATAGCCCTGGCGGTCGGCCACCAGGGCAAAGGGGTTGTAGCCGTATTCCATGGGCGGGCGGCTCTCTACCTGGCCTCGGCCGTCATAGGCTTGCAGGTGGGCGGCCGTGAGGTGGTTGTAGCCCAGCGCGTCGCTGCGGTGTTCCAGCAGCAGGCGTTGTACCAGCACCGGGTGCTGCCCCAATTCGGGGAACTGGTGGAACAGCAGCACCTGCCGGCACAGGCGCCGCGTGCCCAGTTCAAAACCGTAGGCGTAGTTCCAGAACGGGTCGCTGCGCACCTTCCAGGGCCCGAACACATCGCCTTCAAGCCCATAGGGCGGGCCATAGGCGGGTTTTTCCGTCAGCCCGGCGCTGCGCTCGCCGTAGTCGAACAGCAGGTGGAAATGCCAGCGCACGGTTCTCCAGCCGTCGGTGCTCCATGAGTAGAGGTCGGCGCTGGCGACCTCGTTGCCGTAGCACACCCGTTTGAGATAGCGCTGGGCGCGGTAGTCGCGAAACTGCGGGCCAACCGGCGCTTCGGTTTCGGCCAGGTACTCATACACCACATGCTCACCCCGGCTGTTGAGGCTTTCGTCCAGCAGCCACACGCCGACCCGTTCGTGGGCGTTGGGGTCGGCGCGGCGTGAGGCGAGGGTCTTGCCGTACAAGTGCAGGCTGCCATCGGCACCATGCAGCAGCCAGAACCCGGCTGCGTCGGCGTTGGTGGCCCAGTGCTCGATCAGGGTGAAAGCGCCTTCGACTCGTGGGTGGTAACGCACCACCCGGTGTTCGCCCACCGTGACGCCGCGATACTCGGACACCGTGCGGGCCACGGGTTGGCCATCAGTTTCATTGCGCTCGGGCATCCACACGTCGCCGTCGGGGCCGACCGCCAGGTCGCTGCCGTCATAGCGCGGCACGCCTTTGGTGGTGCGCAGGGTGATGGCGTTGGAGCTCATCCGCCAGCCGATGCCGAACGGGCTGTTACCCACGTCGCTGCTGTAGCCTAGGCCCAGGTTCGGCACCAGGCTGCGGTTGGGCGCCCCGGAAATCGGCAGCGGCAGCTCCAGCGACGCCGCGCCGCTGGTGCCCACCGCCCCCCAGCCCTTGCCGATGCTTTGAATCGCCCCGCCGCCCTTGGGCAGGGCGGGGGCGTTGACTTCCAGCGCAGAGGTAGTGGGTTCGTTCATCACTGGCCTCCGCGGCGGCTGGTGTAGCTGAACTTGACGATGATGTCAGTCAGGGATTCGAGCATGGCTTTTTGCGTGCCGCCGTGGCCGGGGAACGTCAACTGCCACTTGGACACGGCGCCGGTGTACTCGAAGGGCAGGTACTGCTCGTCCTGAAAGTTGAGGCTGAACATCCCCGAATCGTCGATGCCGCTAGACAGCGCGATCTGTTGGCTGGCGCGCAGGTTTTCCTTGGCCACCGTGCCGGCTGCGTCCATCTGCACCGTGCTGTAGGTCTGGGCCAGGGTCGCCCGTACATCTTCGTAGGGCCCCAGCAGCACCGGCAGGAATACGCTGATGGTCTTGATCCGGCGCAGGTAGTGGCCGGGGTAGTCGGCCTCGAACATTTTCTGGGTCAGTTCGAATTCACAGCTGCCGGTACTGAGCAGATCCGCGAGGATGTCCGCCCAGGGCTTGTTGATCGTCGAATCGCTGTCCTTGTCCTTGAGTTGGCGCAGGGACACGGTTTTGCGGATCTCCAGGTCGCGCTCGTTGCTCAGCAAGCGGCGGGTGTTGAGCTCCAGCAAGCCGAGCTTGAGGCTTTCACCCGCGCCCAGGCCGCGGTAGCTGGCGTTCCAGGCCGAAGCATTGAACACGGAAGGGCGCCGGTAGTCAGCCTGCTCGTAGCGCCACGCCGCCTCCGTGGCCTGGCACAACGACTGGGCAAAATTGAACGCCTGGCCGTACAACCGGGTGAACTGGTTGTTGAGCCAGTCGTAGGTCTGGCTTTTGCCAAAGCGCTTGTTGCCGAGCAGGTAGTCGTGGGTGGCCTTGGCCTGTTCCAGGCTGGTCTGGGCCATACGCAGTTGCAAGCGGGTGGCTTTTTTCTGCTCCTGGAAGGCGTCGAGTTGGGCCTGTACCTGGGCGGCTTCCAGGGTGGCCTGGTCGAGGGCTTGTTGCCATTCCTGGGCGCGGCGATCGAATTGGGCTTTGTACGAGAGCGTGTCAGCCGTGTCGCTCGCCACCATCGCAGTGCTGCTAGTGAGGAGGGCGGCCGCTCTCGCAGCTGCTTCGCTACGACTACCTCCGGCAGCCACGCCAAAAATGTTAGGCAGCAGCTTCAGGAGTTCCCCTCCCGACTCTATTGTCATGGCAGTAATCCTTGCGACCCGAGAGGACAGGGAGGAGGCGCCGGCCGATATCTCTTCAGGGAACATGGTCAAATTTTGGTAGTAGCCAACCCGCTGCTGGATGATGTTCTGACTCGCCTTCAACGCCAGCTCGTTCTTGTTATCGGTTTCCCCAGCCTGCACCTGAATATCCACGGCGATTTTCGCCAGGTTCCACGCCTGTTGCTGTTGCAGCTCCAGGTACTCGGCCTGTTCCTTGCGCTCGATCAGCGACAGCAGGGTGGCGCCGAACTGGATCACCACCTCTACCGCGTTCATGCAATGGGCGTAGAGGAAGTTGAAGCGCGTGGGCGCGATGCTCGGGTTCAGGTATTGGTTGAGCGCCGCGCCCGAGAGCCCTGCGGCGCGGGCAGCGAGCAGGGCGCGCGGGTCCAGGGGCGGGGCGAACAGCGGCAGGTGCAGGGCGTTGCCGGCCATGTCCAGGTTATGGCGCAGGTTGTACAGGCGGCTTTCGGCCAGGTCCCAGCGCTGCACCAGTTCAGGGTTGAAGGGCAGGCGCAGGTAGGGGTTGTCCACCGTGGGCAGCGACGGGTCGTCGGCCCAGGGGCGCAGGCACAGCTGCGGCACCACTTGCGGGTGCGGCCCGCCAAACTGGGGCCGGGGGTTTTCCAGCAGGTATTGCTCACGCATCAGCAAGCGCTGCTCGAAGTTGCGCAGCTCGGGGTTGGTGGCATCGCTTAGCGCCTTGAGTTTGATAGGGGCCCAGGTGTCCACCGTTTGCACATCCGGGCGCGGCCCCAGCAGGTCCAGCACCTGTACGTAGCCGAGCTTGGCCACCACCAGGGCATCGGGGGTCAACTGGCGGTAGGCGCTGTCGGCGCGGCTGAGGAGGATATCCAGGTATTGCAGATACAAGGCCTTGCGCAGGTGCACCGGGTGGCTGAGGCCGATTTGGTGCGGGTCGTTGGGCGCTCGGGTGGCGTGGCTCACGTCTTCTTCGGTATCCACCAGATGGGGCACCAGCGGCACGGCATTCCAGAACGGCGGATGGCCGCTCTCGCCCTGTTGGCGCATGGGGTCGAAGAGGTAGGCCAACCAGTGCAGCGCCTCGTCGAACTGTTCTTCCTTGTTCAAGCGATAGGCCACCAGCCAGGGCAGGTACAGGAACAACTCCAGGAAATACAGATAGTAGGCCCCGGCGAAATCCATTAGATCGTCACCGCTCAAATGTTCAATGGGTGGTTCTTTAAGGTGCTGGGTTTCCCAGGACAGTAGGCTGTCCATGCCTTCCTCCGCGCGCTGGATCAGGCTGCGAGCGAAGGTGGTGTTCATCCGGATGGGTTGGCGATAGTCCGTTTCACTACCGTCGGAAAACTCGATGCTTGAGCCGAAGAAGTCGATGGACTCGGCGTCGCCCAGTGTCGTACTGGGGTTATGCAAAATCATCGGGGCGATTTGCTCGGGGGTCTCGGAACTTTCGCTCCAACCCATTTCGACTATTTTGAATGCACTGCCCAGATAGATAGGACCCCCCAAATAATAGGCGCTGTAGACGGCGATACCATGAATCAACCGAATCGAGTTATGCCCGTCTGGCCAGTCAACAGGCCAATCTTCCGGTAATAGCGTATCGCGGTTAATTGGGAATGACAGAGAGAGGGCGTCGTTCTTTTCTATGGTCTGGCTAATAGTGGATCTGGCTAGTTGACGTAGGTCGTTGAAGTTTTCTGGAATGTCAGAGGGTTTGAGTGGGTGCAGAATTAGATGGCTATATAGAAGCGGCCCTGTTATCTCGACTGTGGTGCGGCTGATTTTTATCTCATTTATATTGTTTTTATAAAGCTTGGTAATTTTGCTTATGTTTGTGTTTTGAGGATTTTTTAGAATAAATTCGAGGGTTTTTCTCGAAATTGAAGTTTTTATTAGTGCGGTGCTTTGTCCGGAGTTAATAGGGGGGATCATAAATGAATTTATATTGTTCTGGGTAACTATGAGTTGGCTGAACGGTTTGTCCAACTTGTCAAATGTATAGAGTACAGGGGGCGTCTGATTGTAAAAGTCCGTGTTCAATGCGGTGATTGTTGACCCTGGCAGCAGGGTGATCCATTCATTCGCGTTATCGTTAGAGGCAACAATAAGGTCGAATTTGACGAGTGCCTGAAATGCGTCAAAAAGCGTGATGGTAAGTGTCGTGTGGCTGGTAATGTTGTCGGTTACTCGCGATGTTACTTGGATGGTCGAACTTTCCGGGTCATAGCGAATATCATTGGTAGTGAGGCTGGCTATCTTCGACTGCAAACCTTCGTAGTTCCATAACGCTTCAGGCGTCGTCGGTACGGGCGGTAAAGTAATAGTGCCGAACTGTTGTTTTCCATGGGGCAGCCAATACTGGAAGCGGCTGGCGCCATTTTCGTCGTGTGCAAATAAGTGGCCTACCCTGCGTACGTGGGCTTCGTCATCTTGTATTGGAATGGAACTTTGAATGGCAGGGGGTGGGTTTACATAACCCTCAAAAGGGAATAGGGGCGTGAGGGTGAAGTTTTTGTCGATGCGTAATGTTCTAAGGAATGTATAAGAATCCTTAGTGCCATTGTCGGCATTGCCATGGTGATAACCATAATAGAGCGCAAGAAATAGCGTTTCCGGGGACGTTGTATTGTCGTACACCGCGATGGTGTCGGTTGCTTGTTCTACCAAGTGGGGGTCCAGTTTGGGGTCGAACATGTCTTTGGAAGTGCCGTACTCTTCAATATAAGTACGGGGTGTGCTCCAAGTGTTGTCGTATTTTTTATAGGAGCCATACAGCCGAAACAGTGGGCTGGCGGGGGTGGTTTCCCGCACTTGTGCATTGGGTGCTGCCGGGCGGGGGTCTTCAAAGGTCACATCGGCCCAGAAGATGAACAAGCGGTTGTTGAACCATACCGGGCGCACGCTGTGGGTGATGGCATGTTCGCCGATGGGCACGTTGGCCTTGTTCCAGTCCGACCAGGCCGCAGGCAGGGGTTTGTCGTACTTGGGCGCAGGTTGGTCGGGGGAAAGGGCGGGGGCCTTCTGCGGGCGTTGGCTCATGTCCAGGGAGCGCCAGTAAAACTGGTTTTCCGCCGGCGACTTGGCGACAAAGTAGTAGGGGCTGTTGGCAAAGTCCTGGCCGTCGATATAGCCATTGAGGCATTTGAGGTTGGCGATTTCCTCGAAGCGTGCCAGGTACGCCAGCACGGCGGCTTGTACGGTGTCTGGCTGGATCTGGGCCAGGTTGATGTCGTTTTCCAGTTGCTTGAAGTTTTCGGTGCGGGTCTGGCGCAGGGTCGGGTCCAGGTAGATGGACGGGAAGTAGTGCAGTTGCTGGTTGGCGGCCCACAGTGGGTATTGATACATCTCTTCGCGCCAGCGCTCCAACTGCTCGGGGGTGAGGCTATTGGAGGCGTAGCCGGGTTCCATGTTCATCAACATGCCGTGGATGTATTGCTGCAGGCTGGCGATGGCGCAGGCCACGGGGCTGGTAGGCACGTCCTGGCTGACCAGCACGTCGAGCAGCAGGTACTCGTAGAGATCGTTGGCGGTTTCGATGCGGTGGTTCAGTTGCAGCTCGATCAAGGTGGGGTCGGCGGGCACCACTTCGTGCAGGTACATTGCCACCAGGGCATCGCGCAGGGATTCGTTGAGCTGTTTTTCAATAGAGGCGGTCATGACTCACTCCTTGACTGTCAGGGTGCCCGGCTGGGGCGCAGAGGCCGCGGCAATCACGGCCTGGCCGACCTTTTTCCAGTCCGTGAAGGCGCTTTGGGGCGTCAGCGCGGTGGCGGCGAGCAAGCCACTGGTGGACAGGCCGCTGGCCAGGCAAGTGGCTTGGCAGCGGCGCACCCAGTCCACGTCGGCCATGGACGTGGCGTGTTTGGACGCCAGCAGGTCGGTCAGTTGTGCGACTTCCTGCTCGTTCCAGGCCAAGAGGTAGGCCAGGGCGGCGTTGGCGTTTTCGGCGACGTTGGCCCGTAGTTGCTTGTTTTTCAGTTCGGCTGCGGGCGGGTTGGCCAGCACGAAATAGCTGAGCAAGGTGGCTTCGGGCAGAGGCTGGGAGCGCTGCCAGTGGCCGAAGCGTTCCAGCAGGTAGAGTTCGGCCAGGGCCGGTTTTTGCGTGGCCGGTGGGTTGTAGCCCGAGGCGCCGAGCCAGGTGGGGTGAAGCAGGAACAGGCGCAGGGTGCTCTGGCTGATTTGCAATGCCAGTGCCGCTTCGCCATGGCGCGCGACCCGCGAGTACAGGAAGTTCAAACTGCCGTCGTTGAACAGCGCCGCGAGCAGCAGGTCGTAGACCGAGTCCTTAGCCCAGGCCAGTACGGGAGGGGTCAATTCCTTGGGCAAGGCCAGGGTTTCCTGCAGGAGCCCTTCGATCAACTGCTGCTGCCGGTCGTGTGCGGCGATCACCAGCGGCTTGAGGGTTTGCACCGCTTGGGCCTTGACCGCATCGGCCAGGGTGAGCCGGCCGACCACGGTGACCAGCGCGGTTTCGAAGTGTTCCGGCACATCGCTGGCCAAGGGCAGCGCTAGGAACAGGCCTTTACGGTCGATCAAGGGTTTTTTCGCCGCGCCGCCTTTTTCGTCCAGCAGCACGTTGAACCAGTTGATGGCAGGCGTGCCGGCGCCGTCTTCCTTGGCGGGCAACGCTAGGGTCGCCAGTTCCTGCGGGGTCAGCACCGCTTGGGCGGCGGCGTCGTGCAGTTGTAGCAGGCGTTGGGCCAGTTCTTGGGAGATGGGCGTCTTGTCGCGGTCCAGGCCCAGCAAGTGGCGCAGCCGCGGCACGCTGAGGTCGATTTCTCGCAGCCAGCCCAAGGCCCAGTCCATTTGCAGCAGCACGTCGAGGATATCGGTGCTGCCTGCCGTGGCCTGGTCCGCCAGGGTGCCGCGGCTCAGGTGGCTGCGGTACGCATCGCCACCCAGCACCTGGGCCAGGCCCAGGGTGTCGGCCGGCGACAGGCTGAACATCTGGCCGATTCGCGCCTGGCGGTACAGCGACGACACGGTGGTGAGGTCGCGCGTGAGCGCCTTGAAGTCGGCCAGGGTTTGGCGGGCCAGCAACAGCAACGAGTCTTCGGCCGGTTGCAGGCCGAGCCCGGCGGCGAGTTGCAGCAGGGTTTTCTGTGCGGCGGGGGTGGCATCCAGGGCGAATGGGGTCTGGTCCAGCACCAGCGGTGTATCGAATACCTGCAAGCGGTTGAATACCTGGTCGAACAGCGGCAAGCGATCGTCCGTGTTGTAGGGCGTCAGGTCATGCAGGAATGCGGCGAATTCCTCGGGCGCCAGTTTGGGGTAGCGGCGGCTCAGGTACTGATACAGGCCTAGGGCTCGCAGGGTGTTGGCGGTCAGTTGCAGGCCCAGGTTCAACGGGCTTTCGGCGCGGATGGCGCTGATAAGCAGGGTGTCCAGCTCGGTGAAAGGGATTTGCGTCCAGCGTTGCAGGCGGATCATGCGTTGCATGCGGTCCAGGCGATCGGGTGAGGTCTTGGTGATGCGCCAGCCGTTGTGATCGCCCACCTCGTAGGGCACCAGGGCCATGGCGTTGTCGTACTGGTCGTTCTGGATGGAAGTGGCATCCGGCGTGGTGGCGGTGTCGTAGTTGCCCGAGCCGGCGCCGTTGACGTAGCAGGCGCCGTAGTGGGACGAATGGGGGAAGCCTCTTGAGTAGCCAGCCCCCGGGCTGGCGGGGTTTTTGCTGGGGACGTTGGCGGACAAGCGCGGGAAATGCCGGCGCTGGGCCAAAAGCCGTTCCAACTGTTCGGAATTAAGGGCTGTGCGGTGCATGAACTCGTTTGCGTCGGTCAGCGAAGGCGCGGTGATCGAGAGTTCGCTGGCGCCATAGTGCGTGGCGAAAAATGCCTGCTCTTGTGCGTTGAGGCTCAAGTGTTCGTCCAAGGTCAGGGTGAAGCTATGTTGTGCGACCCTCGCCCCTGCACGATCTACTTGTACCTGGAACGACACGCGATAGCCGTCAGCGATGTTGGGCTCAAGGGCTGTTTTCAGCAGGATGCTCATGTTCGCCGGTTTGCTAGATGCCGGGTGTGTCTGATTCAGCACATACCCGCCCGTTGAACCGATGCGGTTCGAATTCAGAAAGAACTCCACCGGTTTGTCGGGGTTTGTCGCGCTGTTGAATGTGAGAGGCACGGTGGTGTTTCCACTGCCGGAGCCTGGTGCATCGGCCTGTGGCGTGACAACGCCGACCCCAGGTTGATCCTTGGGCAACAAAAAAGACGTGTTCTTGTTGGTATGTATGGCTGAAAACTCGGGCGCGGGGCTCGCCCATGGCTGCCCGGCTGCGAAGTCGTTGAGGGCCAGGTAGAACGTGGTAAACGGCGCCTCCTGGGTCAGTAACTGCTGCTGCTCCGGCCCCAGCCCCGACATCAGTTGCTGGGCGATGGCGCTGTCTTGCTGCACACGGCCGTAGGCGTCGCTGGCGGTGGTGCTCAGGGGCAGCTTGAGGCTGATGCGCAGGTTCAGTTCGCCCAGCCTGGGCTTGCTTCCCGTCAGGCCCTGGACGCATTGCTGGTGGTGCAGGTTGTAAGGGAACTCAAAGGGGTAGCGGCGGCTGGCGAGCACTTCATAGAGGTCTTTGTTCTTGTCCGGGGTGCTGGCCAGGTGGGCATTGATGGTTTTGCCCAGGATGTCGTTGACGAGGTCGAGCATGGGCAGCGGGGTGAAGGTGCTGTCTTGGTCGATCAGCAAGTCCTTGAGGTCGGGGCGGCGTTTGTCCAGCAGCGCGCGGGGTGGCAGGTCGGGGTCCAGGGGGGTGGCCTCCAGTTCGCCGGCAAAGTTGTACAGGCGGCTCAGGTAGGCCACCGGCGAGTCGATGGCGGCGATGGCGCCGACGGAGCAGAAGTCGTCCCAGTTCTCTTTGAACAGGTTTTGGTACGAGGCGCCGATGCTCACCAGCGAACGCACGCCCGTGCGCTGCCCGGCGCTGGACCCTTGCCCTGATGAGGTTTGGTGTTCGCGGTACTGGCGGGCGATCTGCACCGCATACGACATGGCATTGTCGTAGGCCTGCCCGGCGTCGGCGTCACTGTATTGACTCAGCTGCGCGGCAAACACCTGGCGCGACAAGCGGATGATGTCGAACACCGAGGTCAATCCCATCTTCTTCATCGCCACCTTGAAGCTGTGCCGGCCGCTTTTGGCGCGAGTGCTGTCGTCGACGAGGGCTGGGAGTGAAGGGGGATTTTTCTCGTCCATGAAGCGCTCCTACCTTTGAAGGGGGCAGGCGACGGCATGCCCGGCAGGGTTCACGGTAACGAGTTGTGCTAAGGCTGTGACCTGTCAGATCTGACAGTTTTGTGGGGTTTTTTAGACCGAATGGGGTTTAGTGGCGGGTTGTTTATTGCCGATTGAACTGCGTGCCAGCGAGGCAAAAAAAAGGCGAGCGGGTTACCCCGTTCGCCTTTTCATTGACCCGTGGGCGAGGTGCTTAGTGCACTTCTACCGCCAGGCTTTCACTGATTTTCTGTTGCCAGATGGCCGGGCCGGTGATGTGCACCGACTCGCCCTTGCTGTCCACGGCCACAGTGACCGGCATGTCCTTGACGTCGAACTCGTAGATCGCCTCCATGCCCAGCTCGGCGAACGCGACCACGCGGGATTTCTTGATGGCTTGCGCCACCAGGTAGGCCGCGCCACCCACGGCCATCAGGTACACGGCCTTGTGGTCCTTGATCGCCTCGATGGCGGTCGGGCCGCGCTCGGACTTGCCGATCATGCCCAACAGGCCGGTTTGTTCGAGGATCTGGCGGGTGAATTTGTCCATCCGCGTGGCGGTGGTCGGGCCGGCTGGGCCAACCACTTCTTCGCGCACCGGGTCGACCGGGCCGACGTAGTAGATGAAGCGGCCCTTGAGGTCCACCGGCAGGGTTTCACCCTTGTTCAGCATCTCGACCATGCGCTTGTGCGCGGCGTCGCGGCCGGTGAGCATCTTGCCGTTGAGCAATACGGTTTCGCCCGGCTTCCAGCTCTGCACGTCCTCTGGGGTGAGGGTGTCGAGGTTGACGCGGCGCGCCGATGGACCGGCCTCCCAGACGATCTCGGGGTAGGCTTCCAGGGGCGGCGCCTCCAGGGCGGCCGGGCCGGAACCGTCGAGCACGAAGTGGGCGTGACGGGTGGCGGCGCAGTTAGGGATCATGCACACCGGCAGGGACGCGGCGTGGGTCGGGTAGTCCATGATCTTCACGTCGAGCACGGTGGTCAGGCCACCCAGGCCTTGGGCGCCGATGCCCAGTCGGTTGACCTTCTCGAACAGCTCCAGGCGCATTTCTTCGATGCGGTTGGACGGGCCACGCTTAATCAGCTCGTGGATGTCGATGGACTCCATCAACACCTGCTTGGCCATCACTGCGGCTTTTTCGGCGGTGCCGCCGATGCCGATGCCCAGCATGCCCGGCGGGCACCAGCCGGCGCCCATGGTCGGCACGGTCTTGAGTACCCAGTCGACGATCGAGTCGGACGGGTTGAGCATGGCCATCTTCGATTTGTTCTCGGAGCCGCCGCCCTTGGCTGCCACGTCCACTTCCACGGTGTTACCCGGGACGATGGAGTAGTGGATGACCGCCGGGGTGTTGTCCTTGGTGTTTTTGCGGGCACCGGCCGGGTCGGCCAGGATGGAGGCGCGCAGGACGTTCTCCGGCAGGTTGTAGGCGCGGCGCACGCCTTCGTTAATCATGTCGTCCAGGCCCATGGTGGCGCCGTCCCAGCGCACGTCCATGCCCACGCGCACGAACACGGTGACGATACCGGTGTCCTGGCAGATCGGGCGGTGGCCGGTGGCGCACATACGCGAGTTAATCAGGATCTGGGCCATGGAATCGCGCGCGGCGGGCGACTCTTCGCGCAGGTAGGCCTCGTGCATGGCCTGGATGAAATCCACGGGGTGGTAGTAGGAAATGAACTGTAGGGCGTCGGCAACGCTCTGGATCAGGTCGTCTTGCTTAATCACGGTCATGAGTCGCGCTCCTCTATAAAGACGGGAACATTTAATAAGGTGGGGCCGGTTGGGTGGCGCTGGTCGCCGACCCCACCTTTGAAGCCACGCCGCTGTGGCAGGCGCGACGCTAAAAAGGCGCGGCAGTATACCCCGCCCCGTGCCCGGGCACACCCGCGGGGCGATAGACCATGGTCGCGGGCGTAGCGGCTGCGTGGGAGCGGTGGTGTGGGTGGGAGTTTCTTTTTCCTCTGTGGGAGCGAGCCTGCTCGCGAGGGAGGCACTCAGTGGCGGTGACGAATAAGGGTAAGACAGTTGCTCCCACAGCGCAGGGATGGGCCCACAGCCGTCGCGCTAAAAATTGAATAGTCATTTGTGGGCCGCATCTCTAAAGTGGCGCATGGCTTGTAGGGTAGGAAACCCGTTCAGCATCCTTTCGCACGGTGAGTCAAAGATTGACCCATAACGTCATCCAAAGCCTGTTGCTCAAGCGTTTCACCCTCGCGGCGGGCACCTATGGGCTGGCATTGCTCCTGCTCTGGCTGGCGTTGCTCAGCGGCCATTTCAAAGCATCCGTGTTCGGCGCCGCCCTGGGCAGCGGCTTGGTGGTGCTCAGCCAGGGCGTATTGCTGGCGCTGTTTCTGACCGGGCGCAACCTGCGCCTGCGCGACCCCAGCCTGACCGAAGTGCAGATTCTGCTGGGCCTGGCCTGGCAAACCTGGCTGATCGCCCACCTGGACAGTGCCCGCGGCGCTTTTTTGGTGTTCTACGTACTGATCCTGCTGTTTGGCCTCTTTCACCTGTCGCGCAAGGCCTTTGTGCGTTGCGCGGCGCTGGTGTTCGTCAGTTTTAGCGCCGTTAACCTGTGGGAGGGCTACCAGTTCCAGCTCCAAGACCCACTGCTCGCCGCGCTCCAGGTGTGCGTGCTGTTTGTCGTGTTGGCCTGGCTGTGCCTGTACGCCAGCTATGTGCAGGCCTCACGGGCGCGCATGCGCCAGCGCCGGTTTGCCCTACAAGCCCACCAGGACACCCTGCGCGGCATGATGCGCCAGCTTGAAGACCTGGTGGCCACCGACGAACTGACCGGGCTGTTCAACCGCCGCCACTTCCTGCGCCTGGCCTCCCGCGAGCTGCACACCCTGAGCCACGGCCAGGTGCATGGCCTGGCGCTGATCGACCTGGACCACTTCAAACGCATCAACGACGTCCACGGCCATGCCGCCGGCGATCAGGTGCTGCAAGCCTTCGCCGCCGTGGCCGGGGCCTGCCTGCGCGAGGGCGACGTACTGGCCCGTTATGGCGGCGAAGAATTCGTCCTGCTGTTACCCGCTTGCGATGCGCAGCGCCTGACCGCGTGCTGCGAACGCCTGCGCATCGCCTTTACCGACGTGCAATTGATCGGCCTGCATATTCACGACCTCAGCCTGTCGGCCGGCATGACGCTGCTGGAATTGGGCGACGACCTCGACGACGCCCTGCACCGCGCCGACCAGGCCCTGTACCGGGCCAAGCGCGACGGGCGTAACCGTTGCGCGGCGGCCTGGGAGAGCGTCGATGCCTGAGCTGCGCGTGGGCGAGCGGCGCTGGAGCGTGGCGCCGGGCAGCAACCTACTCGACGCCCTCAACAGCGCCGGGGTGAACGTGCCTTATAGCTGCCGCGCCGGCAGTTGCCACGCCTGCCTGGTGCAGTGCGTGGGCGAGGTCAACGACCGCCGCCCCGACGCCTTGAGCCCCGAGCAGCGCCAGCAGGGCTGGCGCCTGGCCTGCCAGTGCGCAGTGTTGGGCGACCTTCACGTCAGCGCCTTCGACCCGCTCAAGGACGGCTTGCCCGCGCGGGTCGAGGCCCTCGATTGGCTCAGCGCCCATGTGTTGCGCCTGCGCCTGCGCCCCGAGCGGCCCTTGCGCTACCGTGCCGGCCAGCACCTGGTGCTATGGGCCGGGCAGGTGGCGCGGCCTTATTCCCTGGCCAGCCTGCCGGGCGAAGATGACTTTCTGGAGTTTCACCTCGATTGCCACTTACCCGGGCAATTTTGCGATGCCGCCCGGCGTTTGCAGGTGGGCGAGCCGATTCGGCTGGGTGAACTACGCGGCGGCGCGTTGCACTACGACCCCGACTGGCAGGCCCGGCCCCTGTGGCTGCTGGCAGCGGGCACCGGGCTGGCGCCGCTGTTCGGTGTGCTGCGCGAGGCCTTGCGCCACGACCACCAGGGGCCGATCCGCGTTATTCACCTGGCCCATGATGAGCAGGAGCACTACCTGGCCAAGCCCCTGGCGGCATTGGCGGCCCATCACGCCCACCTGACGATCGACCTGCTCACCGCCGCCCAGGCGCCTGCGGCCCTGAGCCAACTGCGCGTGCCCTCGCGCCAGACCCAGGCCCTGCTGTGCGGCGCCCCCGACAGCGTCGAAGCCTTCGCCAAACGCCTGTACCTGGCCGGGCTGCCGCGCAACCAACTGCTGGCGGATGTGTTCTTGCCCCACGGGTAGGTACGCCAGGGCAGGCCCCATCGCGAGCGGGCTCGCTCCCACAGAATGTCGACGACCCGTTGTGGGAGCGAGCCTGCCGTGCGATGGCGGTGGCCCAGGCAATGCACATGCCCATGCAAAAAGCCCCGGCACTTGCATGCCGGGGCTTTTGGGGTGTTGCGGGGCTGGGCTTAGACCATTTTGTCGCCAACGTGCAGGATTTTCATGCCGTTGGTGCCGCCAATGGTGTGGTAGCTGTCGCCCTTGGTCAGGATCACCCAGTCGCCTTTTGCCACGACGCCCAGCTTGAGCAGTTCGTCGATGGCCGCTTGGCTCACTTGCTCGGGCGGCAGCGAGGCCGGGTCGAACGGTACGGTGTACACGCCGCGGAACATCGCCGCGCGGGCCTGGGTTTCACGGTGCGGGGAGAACGCGTAGATCGGCACCGACGAACGGATGCGCGACATGATGAGCGGCGTGTAGCCACTTTCGGTCAGGGCGATGATCGCCTTCACGCCCGGGAAGTGGTTGGCGGTGTACATCGCCGCCAGCGCGATGCTCTGGTCGCAGGTCTCGAACACCTGGCCGATGCGGTGGCTGGAGGTTTTGCTGGTGGGGTGCTTTTCCGCGCCCACGCAAATGCGCGCCATGGCTTGTACCGCTTCGAGCGGGTAGAGGCCGGCGGCGCTTTCGGCCGAGAGCATCACGGCGTCGGTGTAGTCGAGCACGGCGTTGGCCACGTCGGACACTTCGGCGCGGGTCGGCATCGGGTTCTGGATCATCGACTCCATCATCTGGGTCGCCACGATCACCGCTTTATTGTGGCGGCGGGCGTGCAGGATGATTTTCTTCTGGATACCCACCAGCTCGGCGTCGCCGATTTCCACGCCCAGGTCGCCACGGGCCACCATGACCGCGTCGGAGGCCTTGATGAGGCCGTCCAGGGTTTCATCGTTGGCCACCGCTTCGGCGCGTTCGATCTTGGCCACCAGCCAGGCTGTGCCGCCGGCTTCGTCGCGCAGTTGGCGGGCGTATTCCATGTCGGCTGCATCGCGCGGGAACGACACCGCCAGGTAGTCCACTTCCATCTCGGCGGCGAGCTTGATGTCGGCCTTGTCTTTTTCGGTCAGGGCCGGGGCGGTCAGGCCGCCACCGCGACGGTTGATGCCTTTGTGGTCCGACAGCGGGCCGCCGATGGTCACGGTGCAGTGCAGCTCGGTGGCCGTGGCGGTATCGACGCGCATCACCACGCGGCCGTCGTCGAGCAGCAACTCATCGCCTACGCCGCAGTCCTTGACCAGGTCCGGGTAGTCGATGCCGACCACTTGCTGGTTGCCTTCGGTCAGCGGGTGGCTGGTGGAGAAGGTGAACAGGTCACCGATTTTCAGCTCGATTTTCTTGTTGGCGAACTTGGCGATGCGGATTTTCGGGCCTTGCAGGTCACCCAGCAGGGCGACGAAGCGGCCGTGCTTGGCGGCCAGTTCACGCACCAGGCGCGCGCGGGCCTTGTGCTCGTCGGGCGTGCCGTGGGAGAAGTTCAGCCGGGCAACGTCCAGGCCTGCCAGGATCAGTTGTTCGAGCACTTCTGGCGAGTTACTGGCAGGGCCAAGGGTGGCGACGATTTTGGTACGACGAACAGACATGCACAGACTCCTGAGTTCAAGGGCCCGGCAAGGCTACTCCGCTGCAAAGCTGTAGTCATTGTTCGCATGCACTACCTTATGGCTTTGATGCCGAACTGAAGAAATCCGCCAAGGGGCCGATACAGGCCACAAGACAGGAGAACCTTTTATGCGATTCGTGCTTATGGCCGCCCTGGCCCTCAGCGTTGTGGGCTGCACCCGTTGGTCGATGGACCACCATTTGAACAGCGCCTACCGCGCCTACGAGCGTGGTAACTGCGACCAGGTGATGTTGGAGTTGTCCAAGGTCGAGCGCGAAAGCCGTACCCGCCGCTACGTGCAGCCGGAAGTGTCGCTGCTGCGCGGCCAATGCCTGGAACGCCAGAAACTGTTCGTCGACGCCGTGCAGACCTACCAGTTCATCATCAGCCAGTACCCGGCCAGCGAATACGCCTACCGCGCCCGTGCGCGCCTGGAGACATTGCAAAGCCTGGGCCACTACCCGACCCGCAGCGCGGCGGCCGTTCGCCCGACTGCCTTTTGATGCTGAGCATCATTTAATAGCTGGCCGTCAGCCAGCTTTGCGCTAGTCTTCGATATCAGGGTGTTTAGAGTGTCAACCCTAAAACCCGATCCTACTTGGGAGCGGCAGCAGTCAGCGCAGGGCCCTGGGCCGCGGGCGCACCACGACCGAGGAGAGCACGCCGGCCAGCACGGGCGCGTTCCGAAGCATTAGTGTGGCCATGCTTAATGGCCTTTGTAGGGCGAGCCTGCGTATGTTCACTAACCGCCGGATTGAGCGGCATCAACTGCCGTATTTCCTCAAGGTTTTCAACAGCATCACCGACAAACCCATTGGCTACCTGGGCAACGTCTCCGAAGACGGCCTGATGCTCATCAGCCAGATCCCCATCATGACCGACGCCGACTTCTCCCTGCGCCTCAAGGTTCCTGACAGCGAAGGCGCGCTCCAGGTCATCGATCTTCAGGCCCGCTGCCAGTGGAGCCATGAAGACGCCACGCCAATGCACTACGACGCCGGTTTTGTGGTGCTCAACGCCGCCCCCGAGTACCTGCAACTGGTGCGGGCCCTGCGTTGCTACTTCAGCTTTCGCTCCTTGTCGGAATCGGCCTAGGGGCCCTTCAGTGCCGCTTGCCCGCTGGCGGCAGGGCCAGCGCGGTTAGGAGCCCAGCGCGGGTTCCTGGTCCAGGGCTTTCTCCAGCAACAACCCGCCCAACTCCATCAGGCTGTAGATCGCCAGTGCCAGGTTGCGCTGGCGCCCGTCCAGGTCGTCGGACAAATCCAGGGTCAGGGCGCTGGCCGAGGTCAGGGTTTCAAAGGCATGGGCCAGTAAGGCCTGGGGGTTGATATCCGCCGCTACCGCAAACAGTTTCGCCCCCGCAGGGCGGCGTGGCGTGTCGGTGGGCGTTAGCAGGTAATAGTCCAACGCCCGGTTGGCGGCGTCGTGCAGTTTGTGCGGGTGCAGGTCGTCGTAGGGCGAGACTTCGGGGGGGGCTGGGGGTGATCTTGAACATGCTTTCGATTCCTTGAGTGGGCTGCCACCGCTTCGCTACTAAACGAAGGGTGGCGGCTGTACGCAGGTTAGTAGACCGGGGAATCGAAGAAGCCGGCGCGCCGAAGCGCCCTGCGCACAGCCACCATCAAGTACAGGCGTAATGCCTGATTGCTTGCAGGTGTTGAGTGTCTTCAATTACCAAGGGCTACTAAACCCGGCCGCTGATGGGCAGCGACAGGGGCGAACATTAGCCACGACAACCCAGGCACTCAAGCGAGCGGATTCTGGGGGATCTGTAGATTCTGGCGCAAGGTGGCGTAGGCGGTGTAGGTGTTGAGGCGGGGCTAATAGGGCAGCACACGGACGGGGCGCGGGCGCTATGCCGTTGGTCGGAACTGTCAGATCTTACAGGTAGTTGAGAGGTTGATGAGGTGTTAGAGCTATACAGCAACTTCTATCGATTTGATTGGGTGCGCAGTTATGAATACTGAAAATAATATTCCGACTACTCCATTGGCAGTTCCCCAAGATGTATTCCCCCAATCAAATGCCACGTTGCCTTCGTATTTTAATGTTAAAGCTAGGGCGGAATCGTTAAGTGCCCACAGATGGGAGCTGGAATTTTTTGATTTGCAAGATTCGGTGCGTTTTATATTCGATTCAGCATCACCCTGGCTGTCGGCTTGGATAGAAGTCCCACCAGGAGAATATGATTATTTCAGGATTCGTTACTTTGCGTCGGCGGGCGCCAGTGACTGGGCGTATATGAGAAATATTAAAATAATTATAGATAAGCCGAGTGTCATGTTTCCCGAGGAGAATGAAGTACTTGAAGTGGGGACTATTTTTTATGGGTATGCCTATCCAGGCTCAAGAATTTCGGTAAGTATGCCTGGAGGCGGAGAAGTTGCAAGTGCTAGGACTAACGATGAGGGGGCATGGGATTCAACGCCACTGCCTGCGCAGTATGGCCCCGGGTCACATGAACTTCATGTGGCGGCTATCTATAATGGTCAAATTTCGGCGTGGGTATTTAGAAAGTTCAAACTCAGGCCGCCAGGGCTGACCATTTTGGATTTCTCATCAGATGTTTATCCAGATCAGACTCTGGTGGTTTCCGGAGTCTACCAAGGTTTGGCAACGGTGAAAATTTTTGATGGTAATAATCGTGAGGTGCCTGGAAGTATTACAGGGACCGGGGCTTTTCGCACATTTACGCCGAATATTCCGTGGGCACTCGGTAGTCACTCAGTCAAGGCGGTGCAAATTATCGCCAACCTGGAATCCACCCCAAGTAATATCAAGGCGTTCTGGGTGCGTATTCCTAAACCTCATATTTTTTCTCCCGCAGAAGAGGGCACGGTTAATCTTCTACCGGTTTTCTCAGGGAACAACGGTTGGGCTGGACTTGGCTCAAGAGTTTCAGTTCAACAGGAGGGCGGACATGAATGGGCGAATGCTGTGCCGCTTTCATCAGGCAATTGGATGACGCAGCCGTTACCCGCGGATTTTATAGCGGGTACCCACACTCTCTATGTCCGTATTGATAAAGGGGCAGAGCATTCGGATTATGTCGTTCGCACCTTTCATATCAGGCCGCCAAGACTCGTTTTATCTACGCCCGAATGTTCGTGTCTGCCTGGGCTTACCCTTAATCTGACAGGGCTTTATTTGGACGGTAATGATCTAACCCTGGCAGTGTTTGATAATTACGGAAAAGAAATACCGGGTTCTTTTTCTGGAGGTGGCACAACCAGGATATTTACGCCTGCTGTACCGTGGCCGATAGGTGAAAATATCGTTTACGCGACTCAAGTTTCGGGCGGGGTGAGTTCATTGCCCAGTGACCCGATTACTTTTTTTATCATTATTCCTTCACCTGAAGTATTAACGCCTGGGGAGGAGGGGATAGTCGATCTCGGCTCGATTTTCTCCGGGCGCAATGCGTATGTGGCGGCGATGTCGAGAGTGTCGATCAGAAATTCCACCAACCATGTTGAACAAGCCTGGGCTACACCATTGGTAGACGGTCGCTGGACTTCGACACCACTCTCATTGGCATCGAATCCTGGCCAATACATCGTTTATGTGGTGGTGGAAGTCGGTACGCAAAGCTCAGCAAAGGTCTTTCGCCGTTTTAGTGTCAGGCCACCTAAACCAGTAATCATTGCCCCCAGTGCTCCTGTGTTTCCCGAGCAAACACTGGTCATTACAGGCGTGTATACAGGCCAGGTTTCATTAAAGGTATTTACCAGCGCTGGTATTGAAATACTCGGAAGTTTTACAGGGGCTTCAGGAAGCAGGACTTTTACGCCGAGCACCGCTTGGTTGCCCGGTAGCAATGCGGTCAAGGTTGTACAGAGTGTTGCGGGAGTGGAATCACTGCCCAGCGATGTTCGCACGTTCATTGTCAGTATTGCGGCGCCGGAAATTCTCGAACCCCTAGAAGATGGAGTAGTTGATATTGGTTCATCGTTTTCCGGGCGAAAGGGCTATGCAGGTGTCGGTTCAAAGGTGACATTGCAAGAGTCTGGCGGTTATGAGCGGGCGACCGCTGAAGCGGCTCTCGATGGAAGTTGGACTTCAACGCCGTTACCCTCGAGCTTAGTTCCTGGGAGCTACACGCTGTATGTGCGTGTAGATAAAGCAGGCATGCCTAGTTCTGCGTATGTTGCTAGGTCTTTCAGAATACGCCCGCCAAAGTTGACGATCACTGCGTTAGAAAGTGTAATTTTGCCAGACTCGTCACTTCAGGTGGCGGGGGTTTTTGCTGGCTCGACAGAGCTAAAAGTCCTCAAGGAGCAAGATGTTGTTGTACCAGGCGATTTTTTGGGAAGTGGAGCAGTTCGAACATTTAAGCCGGAGCTACCTTGGGCTCAAGGTGAAAATAGAGTTCAGGCGGTACAGGTTTCTGGTGGAGTGGAATCACTGGCAAGTGACGAGTGTGTCTTTCAGGTAGATGGCAGAACACCAGTTATCCAAGTGCCAGCAGAAAATGAAGTTGTTGATATGGAATCTCCCGTTTCCGGTACTGACGGGGTGCCAGGGTACAAGGTTGTTCTCTACCTGGAAGGAAATCCTGATCAATGGCGCAACACAACAGCCGATCAGTGGGGCGGCTGGGAGATACCCAGTTTAAGGTTGGGTGCCGGCGAGTTTGGTATAAGTGTTCGTAATATTTTGGGTGATCTGGAACTGCCTTTGAGCCCGGTTCGGTATTTCAAGTTTAGACCGTTGGTTCCGCAGATTACTTTCCCCGAGCAAGGCGCTGGAGTTGAGTTGGGTGCAGCTGTGGCCGGAGTCAGGGGGCATCCTGGAGGTAAGGTTGCTGTTCAGGATGCGCGTAATAATCTGACCTTGAGAGAGGCCGTGGTGAACCAGGATGGAACGTGGAGCACTTCATCATTGAATTTCGATGCAGGTGAGTATGAAGTTCAGGCGCTTAGTATTTACAACGGCATTGAGTCCGCGCTGAGCAATTCACTTGGATTTTCAATAAAGCCTGCTGCACCTAACATTATTGCGCCGACTGGCGATGTTACTCCCGACGTGATTTTGGAGATCTCCGGGGTGCATGCTTTTGCTTCAAGGCTGGAGATGTTCGATAGTGAAAATGTACCTGTACCAGGCGTTTTTACTGTAGAGGGGGCAATAAGGAAGTTTACTCCTTTAACCCCATGGGCTGAGGGCGAGCATAGGGTCAAGGTTGTTCAAGTTGTCAATACGGTCACCTCGGATCCAAGTGAATTGTGTACTTTTTTAGTGAAGGCAAAAATTAGCCCCCCCGTGATTGTTTTTCCTGTGAGGGGGGGTGAGTCATCTTCCAGCCCGGAAATTAAAGGCAGTCACGCGCATCCGTATGCCGATGTTCACGTGCGCCATGTTGAAACTAAGGACCAACTGTTCCACGGCCCGGCCGACGCGGATGGCAACTGGTCATTTGTGGTTACGGACCATTTCCCTCTGGGCCATCACGCTCTGGAGACCATGCAACTGGACCGTGGCAGTACTTCCGAGTGGAGCGCGCCGCACCCCTTCGAGGTGGTTCGCACTGCGGTTGGGCTGCCTGATATCAATCGGCCAAGGCCCAATCAGAACATTTACCCTGTGTTTGTCCAAGGTAGAGGTACGCCTCAGGCAACGGTGAACTTGCGACTCAAGCAGGCGGGTGTCCTCGTGGCCAGCTCAAGCGTGCGTGTATCGACTTCACAAAGCTGGAGTTGGGCTCCTGGAGCTGGATTGCTGCCGGGCAGCTACACGGTCGAGGGCCAACAGGTCTATGGCGCGAATGAATCAGGATGGACGGTACCTGCGGTGTCTTTCAACTTGGTGGCCCCCACGATCCGGTTTGCCGAGGCCGCCCCGGTGATCGGGCATCCGGTAGTGGAAAACGGCGAGTGGGTGTTACTGCGTACCCGGGTCGTGGATACCCTTACGTCGCAGCCGGTGGTTGGGCAGCCAGTGGACTGGCGCGAGGACAACGACCAGCCTCTTGGTACGACGGTGACTGACCAGGATGGTTGGGCCAGTTATCGTTATGTGCCGGTGAATGCCGAGTCGCATTGGGTGGTGGCGACTATCACCCACCCGGATAATCCGTTGACAAGGTTTGTTCAGCCATTTGAGATCCATCCGGATCAACGTAATCCCTGGTTACGTGAGTTCACCCTGTACCTCAACGATGAGCCCGTGGACTTTGCGGCGGAGGGCGTCGTGTTGCGTTCGGGCAGGTCCTATCAGTTGAAGCTTGTGGTGCGCCCAGGCAGCCCGCTGATCGAGCAGACCTCCGTGGCCCTGGAGGATGAGCAAAATGCCGAGTTCCTGGGCATTGAGGCGTCGCCGGCCCTAGGCAGTGAGCTGTTAATCACAGCGCAGCCGTTGGTATGGTCGGTTGCGGTCGAGGGGGTGGAAAGCGGCTATTTCGGCTTGAAATTAAGCTCTCCAAAACTGCCGGACTGGGTGCTGCCTGGGCGAGTTATCGGGACGAACCTGGCGGGTGATGTGACGTTGGCGCTGGATGAGGTGATCGCCCTGAAGTTCGGCAGTACGGGTTACCCCTGCCATGGCGTCGAGCACCGGTTGATGCTGCACCCTACAACGGGCAGCGCCTTGCTGGGCCAGACGGTGATACTCCACTGGTCGGGTGAAAGTGAGCAAGCGCTGGGGATTGCCTTGCTGCCGCGCCCCGGCCAGGCATTTGTGTTGGGCGAGGAGGGCATAACCTGGCAGTTGGACTGTCGCAACAGCATTAAAGACGGGGTGTTTTCATTGCGCCTGGAGGTGCCGCAGTTGGGTATCAGCTCGGCCGAGCTACAAATGGAGCTGGGGCATAACAAGGTCTACGTCAGCAAGCACACTGGGCCGACTCAGGTTAATCCGCCTTGGGGCTATTGGGTGATTGGCATTGAGGTCAGATCATTCTTTACCAAGCAGTTGGCGGCGGGGGCTCGCATTAAAGTTACGCGTGAGGGGCAGCCACCCACCTACGAGCGTGCGAATGCTCAAGGGCAGGTTTCGGTCAGCTACCCGCAGGGGTCATCGGCGGAGCTGTCGCCCGATAACAGATACGACGGTAAGTACGAGGCGCCATAGCGGCCCATCCGTTTTTTCCACACCAGGTGACGTGCCAGCCTGAGGGCTGGCCGCCACCCCCCACGAGCGCCTAGACTTTGCCGGTCTTTTGCACAGGAACGCGCCCGTGACTTCGATTTTTTGGTACGACTACGAAACCACCGGCATCAACCCCCGTTGTGACCGCCCGCTGCAAGTAGCGGGCATTCGCACCGATGCCCAGCTCAATGAAATCGGCGCGCCGGTCAACCTCTATTGCCGCCCCAGTGCCGACATCCTGCCGCACCCGATGGCCAGCCTGATTACCGGCATCACCCCCCAGCGCTTGGCCGAGCAGGGCCTGGATGAGGCGGATTTCATCACCCGCGTACACGCCGAACTGGCAACGCCCGGTACCTGTGGTGCGGGCTACAACACCCTGCGTTTCGACGATGAGGTGACGCGCTACAGCCTGTACCGCAATTTCTTCGACCCCTACGCGCGGGAATGGCAGGGCGGCAATAGCCGTTGGGACTTGATCGACGTGGTGCGTACCGCCTACGCCCTGCGCCCACAGGGTATCGAGTGGCCTCAGGAGGACGGCCAGGTGACCCTCAAGCTCGAACGCCTGACGGCCGCCAATGGCATCGACCATGGCCAGGCCCACGATGCCCTGTCGGATGTACGCGCTACCATCGCCCTGGCCCGGCTGATCCGCGACAAGCAACCGCGCCTGTATGAGTGGCTGTTCCAGCTGCGCAGCAAGCACAAGGTTATGGAGCAGATCACCCTGTTGGAGCCGATGGTGCATATCTCCGGGCGGTTTTCGGCGGCGCGCCATTATGTGGGCGTGGTCCTGCCCCTGGCCTGGCACCCGCGTAACCGCAACGCGCTGATTGTCTGCGACCTGCACCTGGACCCCCAGGGTTTGCTGGAGCTGGATGCCGAGACCTTGCGCCAGCGCCTCTACACCCGCCGCGAGGATCTGGCCGAAGGCGAGTTGCCGGTGCCGTTGAAGCTGATTCACATCAACCGCTGCCCGGTGGTGGCACCGCTGAAGGTAGTGCGCGGTGACGATCAACAGCGCCTGCAACTGGACATGGCGCTTTATCAGGCCCGGGCGCAACAGCTAAGTGCGGCGCAAGAACAGTGGCTAGATAAACTCCAGGCCATTTATGCCCACGAGGATTTCACCCCCAGCGAGGACCCGGAACAACAGTTGTATGACGGTTTCCTGGGGGACCGTGATCGGCGTTTATGTGAGCAAGTGCGCACCGCCGACCCCGCGCTATTAGGCAAACAACAATGGCCGTTCGATGATGAGCGTTTGCCAGAATTATTATTCCGCTACCGGGCGCGTAACTTTCCCCAAACCCTCAATGATGAGGAGCAAGAGCGTTGGCGAATATTCTGTCAGCAGCGTTTGTCAGTCCCGCAGATGGGCGCGCCCAATACCTTGCAGGCCTTTAACGACGCTACCGTGCAATGCCTGGAAACTGCCACGCCGGCGCAACGCCAGGTGCTGGAACAATGGCAGGCATATGCCCGCGCATTGGGTGAGGCTTTTAATCTTTGAACCCCGCGCACTAAATCACAGGCATAAAAAAACGCCAGTCACCTGGCGTTTTTTATCGTCGCAGAGCACCTGCGCCGGGGGTGTGGCTTAGCCCAGCAGGGTAGCCCAACCTTCTACAACATCACCGCCCCACTTGGCTTTCCACTCTTTCAGAGTCTTGTGGTTGCCACCTTTGGTTTCAATGACTTCGCCATTGTGCGGGTTTTTATATTGTTTAACCTTGCGCGCACGTTTGGTGCCGGTAGTTTTCACGGCGCCGCGTGGGGTCTTGGCGGTTTTGGATTCTGGGTCCAGCAGCGCAATGATGTCGCGCAGGGATTTGGAGTATTCGCCCATCAGGGTGCGCAATTTGCCTTCAAATTCCAGCTCGGTTTGCAGTTTGTCGTCTTGGGACAGATTCTTCAAACGGGCCTGCAGCTCTTTGATGGCTTCTTCGGTGGCGCGATATTCGTTAATCAGGGACATGAGGATTACCTTATGTTGGGCGCTGGATGATAAGTGCGGTGGCGCAATAATAGTCAGGCAGTTTGACCAAGTAAACATTTAACCGGGTTTTTATTTAATTTAATTAGATCGCTTAGTCAAAACTGCGCTAATGCCAGAGTTAAGTAGCAGGCCCGGCTGTTGCCAATAGCGCAGGCAACCGCACGGGCCCCTCTGCCTGGCCGCACCTGCCCCAGGCTGGTCGGGGGCGACGATTGGCCCGCGAAGAAGAGCTGTCATCAATACTGCAGTTTTGCCGCGCAATCGCTAGAATGGCGGCCTTTGCGAAGTTCTGGAGTCTCCCCCTAATGCGCACTTTTCGTCTGGTGATTGCTTGCCCGGACCGCGTCGGCATCGTTGCTAAAGTCAGTAACTTTCTGGCGTCCCATAACGGTTGGATCACTGAAGCGAGCCATCACTCGGACAACCTCAGCGGTTGGTTCTTCATGCGTCACGAGATTCGTGCCGACTCCTTGCCCTTCGGTATCGAGGCCTTGCGCGAGGAATTCGCGCCCATCGCCCAAGAGTTCTCGATGAACTGGCGCATCACCGACACCGCGCAGAAAAAACGCGTGGTGCTGATGGCCAGCCGCGAGTCCCATTGCCTGGCGGACTTGCTGCACCGCTGGCACAGCGATGAACTCGATTGCGAGATTTCCTGCGTGATCTCCAACCACAATGACCTGCGCAGCATGGTCGAGTGGCACGGCATCCCGTACTACCACGTGCCGGTCGACCCGCAGAACAAACAGCCGGCGTTCGCCGAAGTCTCGCGCCTGGTCAAACAGCACGAGGCCGAAGTGGTGGTGCTGGCACGCTACATGCAAATCCTGCCGCCGGACCTGTGCAGCGAGTACGCCCACAAAGTCATCAACATCCATCACAGCTTTCTGCCCTCGTTCGTCGGCGCCAAGCCGTACCACCAGGCTTCGATGCGCGGCGTGAAGTTGATTGGTGCCACGTGCCACTACGTCACCGAAGAGCTGGACGCCGGGCCGATCATCGAGCAAGACGTGGTGCGCGTGAGCCACAGCGACAGCATCGAGGACATGGTGCGTTTTGGCCGTGACGTCGAGAAGATGGTGCTGGCCCGAGGCCTGCGTTATCACCTGGAAGACCGCGTGTTGGTGCACGGCAACAAGACCGTGGTGTTCTGATACCCACCCTGGAGGTGTTTGCGATGGCCGACCCGCTGGACAAAGCCACCTCCCAGGCCCCGGCGACCCTGGGCGAGGGTTGCCTGAGCCGTTACGACCCCGACGACCTGAGCCCGGAGGATGGCACCGAGTTTCCCGGTGCCGCCGAACTCTGGGACCAGCTCAAGCCCGACGCCGAGGCCCCTGCCTCCTGAGCCGCCAGCCACCCGGCCTTGGTCATGGGCCGGCGACCTTCTTCCAGCAATTGCCCCAGGGTGTCGAGCCAATAGCGGCGCGACCGCCCATGGCGCATGTCCACCGGGTGCAGCCCCAGGCGAATCACCGGCTCCTGGCGCCAGCGCTGGCGCCGTTGTTCGCACACCCAGTGCGAAACGCTTCGGCGCCAGGCACTGCGGGCACTCCACACCAGCCCCGGGGCGGCCACGGCGGTGAAATCCGGTAAGCGGTACAGGTGCTGCATGTCGCTGGTGTAGCGCAGCGGTAATCGTCGCAACGCCTGGCGCGTGCCTGCGCTCATCAACCACGCCGGGGCGACGAAGCCCTGCACCGGCCAGCGGTAGCGCTCGAACAGCTCCAGGCCACGGTGCAGGCGCGTCAGGGCCGCGGCCTCGGATAACCGATAAAACTCGCCTTCGTGGGTATACACCCGGCGCATGAACCAATCCCGTGGACCGCTTGGCGGCGGGCCGTCGTCGGCGTGGAAGTAGCCATGCAGGGCCAGTTCGTCGCCGCGCGCCAGGCGTTGCTCGAGCAGGCTGCGCAACGCGGGGTGGGCGTCGAGGGGCGCGCGGTGGTGAAAGTGCGGCACCACCAGCCAGGTCATGGGGATGTTGCCCAGGGCATCGACGGCTTGCACCAGGGGTTGGTAGTCGGCCCAGGTGTGTGGCGCCACATCGTGCAGCACCAGCAACAGGCTGCGTTCAGCCATGGGCGCGCAGCGGGGCCTGGCCGGCGACTACGGCCCGGTAGTGGTGCAGCAGGCTATCGACCACCCTGTCCCAGGAGTATTGCTGTTCGACGTGGCGCCGCGCCTGCCGCCCCAGCCGTTTAGGGTCGTGGCGCAGCAGTTCGGCCACGGCGCTGGCCATGGCTCGCGGGTCGCCGGGGGCGCAGAGCAGGCCGCACTCGGGGGTGACGATTTCGCTGAACGCCCCGGCCGCCACCGCAACCACCGGCAGGCCGCAGGCCATGGCTTCGAGCAGCACCAGGCCGAAGGTTTCCTGGTCGCCGGCATGCAGCAGCGCATCGGCGCTGGCCATCAGGCGTGCCACTTGGGCGGCGGGGCAGAATTGATCGACCACGGTGACGTTGTCCGGCACCGCCGTGGGCATGGATGAGCCCACCAGCAGCAGGTGATAGCGCTCCCCCAGGTGCTGCATGCAACGCAGTAACACCGGCAGGTTTTTCTCCTTGGCGCCGCGCCCGGCGAAAATCAACAGGTGGGTGTCGGCGGCGATGCCCAACTCGGCCCGCAGGCCCGGGTCGCGGGCGGCGGGGGTGAAGGTGTGCAGATCCACGCCCAGGGGTTGGACGTGGACGTTGCGCACCCGTAAGCGCATGAGTTTGTCGGCGATCACCTGGCTGGGGGCCAGCACCCGGTCGAAATGGCCGTAGAGCCTGCGCACGTAGGCTTCGACATTGGGCGTGCACCAGGTGCCCATGCGGTTACTGGCCAACAGGGGCAGGTCGGAGTGGTAGAAACCGATGACCGGCACGTCCCACTGGCGCCGCGCGTCGAGGGCCGCCCATGCGGTCAGGTAGGGGTCGCCGACTTCAATCAGGTCGGGCTGCAAACGGCGCAACGCCTTGCACCACGGCGCCAGGCGCACCGGGAAGCGGTAGCCCTTGCCGAAGGGCACGGCTGGGCTGGCGACGGTGTGGACGCCATCGTGCTCGCCACTGCGCGCGCCGGGTATCAGCAGGCTGTGGCGAATGCCTGGGTGAGTGCCCAGGCGATGGTGCTTGGCATCCAGGTAAGTGCGCACGCCGCCGCTGGCCGGGGCGTAGAACATGGTGATGTCGGCGATGTGCACGGTGCGTATCCCTCCCGTCGAGCCTGATGTTCAGGGTTGACCTTGATGAAGGATAGTTGTTCGGTTGGATGTAGGCGGTGAGCGCCCCTGACGTAGGCAAAGGCCTGGTCAGGGGGCTTGAGGGGCGTCAGGTCAGATGCGGAAGCTGCCGACCAGGTGCTTGAGGCGGGCGGCTTGCTGTTCCAGGTCGGAACAGGCGCGCAGGGTGGCTTGCAGGTTTTCCACGCCCTCTTGGTTGAGGGTGTTGATTTCGGTGATATCGACGTTGATCGACTCGACCACGGCGGTTTGCTCTTCGGTGGCGGTGGCCACCGATTGGTTCATGCCGTCGATCTCGCCGATGCGCTGGGTCACGCTGGTGAGGCGTTCGCCGGCCTGGTTGGCGATTTCCACGCTGTCCTGGCTGTGGCGCTGGCTTTCACTCATGGTGCTGACCGACTCGCGGGCGCCCACTTGCAGCTCTTCGATCATGGTTTGCACCTGTTGCGCCGACTCCTGAGTGCGGTGCGCCAGGTTACGCACTTCGTCGGCCACCACCGCGAACCCGCGCCCGGCCTCACCGGCCCGTGCCGCCTCGATAGCGGCGTTGAGCGCCAGCAGGTTGGTCTGCTGGGAAATGCTGGTGATGACTTCCAGGATCTGCCCGATGTTTACGGTTTTGCTGTTAAGCGACTCGATATTGCTGCTGGAGGCGCTGAGCATCACCGACAACTGGTTCATCGCCGCGATGCTGCGGTCTACCACCTGCTGGCCATCGGTGGCCAGGCTGCGTGCCTCGCTGGAGTGTTGGGAGGCGAGGGCAGCGTTCTGGGCGATTTCCTGGGCGGCGGCGCCCAATTGATTGATGGCGGCCGCGACGCTGCTGGTGCGCGAAGACTGCTGGCCGGAGTTGAACATCGACGAGTTGGAGGCACTGACTACCCGCAACACCACCTCGTTGACGTGCTCGGTGGCCGAGGACACTTCGCGGATAGACGTATGAATACGCTGCACGAAGTGGTTGAACGCGGTGCCCAGGGTGCCGAATTCGTCGTGGCTGTGGATGTTCAGGCGGCGGGTCAGGTCGCCTTCACCGTCGGCAATGTCCTGCATGGCGCGGGTCATCACGTGCAGCGGTTGCAGCAGGATGCGGATCAGCATGCCCAGCAGGGCGATGATGATGACCACTGCGATCACCGTGGCAATGATGGCCGAGGTGCGGAACTTGCTGAGCATGGCGAAGGCTTTGCCTTTGTCCACGGACAGGCCGATGTACCAGTTGACCGAGGGCAGGCCCTTGATCGGGGTGAACGAGACGATGCGCGTGACGCCGTCGAGTTCCACTTCGCTGAAGCCGCCGCCGATACGCGGCGCGTTGTGGGGGAACACGTCGCTCAGGCTTTTCATCACCAGGGCTTTATTGGGGTGGACGAGGATCTTGCCGTCGCTGCTGACCAAAAAGGCGTAGCCCATACCGCCAAAATCCAGGGCGTTAATGGTCTCGACCAGGGTTTGCAGGCTCAGGTCGCCGCCGACCACACCCACGCTTTGCCCGGCCTTTTTCGAGGCGCTGGCCACCGAAATAATCAACTGCTGGGTGGCGGCATCGATATAGGGTTCGGTCAGTGTGGAGCCGCTGCTGGCCTCGGCACCTTTGTACCAGGGGCGCACACGGGGGTCGAAACCGTCGGGCATCTTCGCGTCGGGGCGGATGGTGAAGCTGCCGCTGGCATCGCCCAGGTAGGACGCCATGAAGGTGGACGACAGGGCTTTTTGTTCCAGCAGGCTAGCAACGGCGGCAGGCTCGGGGTTGATGGCAATGTTCTGGGCCAGGTTTTCCACCAGCAGGATGCGCCCGCTCAACCAGGTCTGGATGTTGCCGGCGGTGACCTCGCCCATTTCGTGCAGATAGTCATCCAGGTCGCTGCGGATCGCGTTGCGCTGTAAATAGTCGTTGTACAGCGTGAAGGAGGCGAAGGCAGCAATGACGATGAGGGCGGCGGCAAGCAGGATTTTATGGCTGAAACGCAGATTTTTGTTCATCACTTGGGGTGTCCGCTAAGGTCTTAATGTCCGGGGCGTGCAATGGCAAAAGCACGCAAAATGGCCAGCATTGAAAATAAGCTGATACTTCCACCGCTCCTTAGGGAATTATCTGACGTTAATTTCAGTCTTTTCCGGTCTCTCGCTACTCTCTATCGACCGTTCAGAGCCAAAGCTTAACCATGGGTGACAAAATGCCTGATTCATCGCAACTCGTTATCGGTGCCGACCTCACAGGGCAGCCCATTGCCCAGGCCATGCGCTTGGCCAACCGCCACGGGCTAATCGCGGGGGCGACCGGCACCGGCAAGACCGTGACCCTGCAACGCCTGGCCGAAGCCTTCAGCGACGCGGGCGTGGCGGTGTTCGCCGCCGACATCAAGGGCGACCTGTGCGGCCTCGGCGCCGCCGGCAACCCCCAGGGCAAAGTGGCCGAGCGCATCGCCGGCATGCCGTGGCTCAACCATGCGCCGGCGGCCTACCCGGTGACCCTGTGGGACATCCACGGCAAGAGCGGTCATCCGTTACGCACCACCTTGAGTGAAATGGGCCCATTGCTGCTGGGCAGCCTGCTGGAACTGACTGACAGCCAGCAGTCGGCGCTCTACGCCGCGTTCAAGGTGGCGGACCGCGAAGGCCTGTTGTTGCTGGACCTCAAGGACCTCAAGGCGCTGCTCAACCATTTGCGCGACAACCCGCAGTTGCTGGGCGACGACAGTGCATTGATGACCACCGGCTCCAGCCAGGCACTGATGCGCCGTTTATCGAGCCTGGAGCAACAGGGCGCCGAGGCGTTGTTCGGCGAACCGGCGCTGCAACTGCAAGACATCCTCGCGCCGGCCAGCGACGGCCGCGGGCGCATTCATTTGCTCGATGCCAGCCGCTTGGTGCACGAAGCGCCGAAGGTTTACGCGACCTTCCTGCTGTGGCTGCTGGCGGAGCTGTTCGAGCAATTGCCCGAACGCGGCGACAGCGAAAAGCCGTTGCTGGCGCTGTTTTTCGACGAGGCGCACTTGCTGTTCGCCGGCACCCCCAAAGCCTTGCAGGAGCGCTTGGAGCAAGTGGTGCGGCTGATCCGTTCCAAGGGTGTAGGGGTGTACTTCGTCACCCAGTCGCCGGGCGACCTGCCCGATGACGTGTTGGCGCAGTTGGGTTTGCGCATCCAGCACGGCTTGCGTGCCTTCACCGCCAAGGAGCAGAAGTCCCTGCGGGCGGTGGCCGAAGGTTTCAGGCCCAACCCGGCGTTCGATGCTTTGGCGGTGCTGACCGAGTTGGGCACCGGCGAGGCGCTGGTGGGCACCCTGCAAGAAAAGGGCACGCCGGGGATGGTCCAGCGAGTGTTGGTGGCGCCGCCGCAGTCGCGCATCGGGCCGTTGACCGAGGCCGAGCGCGGCGCCTTGATCGCCGCCTCGCCGTTGCAGGGGCGCTACGACAAACCCATCGACCGCGAGTCGGCCTATGAAGTGTTGATGAACCGCAAGGGCCTGGGGCCGCAAGAGGACGCGGCGCCCGGTACGGCTGACGCCGCGCAGCCGAGTTTTGTCGACCGTGCCGGGGAGTTCTTGGGTACGCCGACCGGGCGGGCGCTCAAATCCATGGTGGGGCAGATGGCCAACCAGATGGGCCGCCAATTGGTGCGCGGCTTGATGGGGTCGCTGCTGGGCGGGAGCAAGCGCAAGTAAAGAGGGGCGACACGCGAGCAGGCCCGCCGCCCTTACACCTTGGGTTTGGCGTGGGCTGCCAGCCGCTCCAGCGCGGCGCGCAGGTTCGGGTCGCTGATGCCATCGGCCGTGGCCTGGATGGTCTCGGCTGCGGCGCAGGACAAATCCAGGGTGTGGCCGGCAGCGCCTTGCTGCACGGTGGGCGGCTGCACCTTGAACAGAATGCGCGTCAGGCTGGCGAACTCATCGAAGGCCAGCAATTGGCGCTGCAAGCGTTTTTGCTGGTAGCGCAACCGGGTGGCCCAATGCCCGTCGGTGACGATCAACAGCAGGCTGCCTTCGCGCCAGGACGCCACGTGGCAATGCTCGCGGGCGGCCGGTTGCAATTGGCTTTCCACCAGGCGCTGCAAATGGGCCAGGCGTTGGGCGTGGTTGAAAATGGCTTTTAATGGCTTGGCTTCACGCAGCAGGACGGCGGGTGCCCGGGCGGTGAGGGGGCGAAATGCCATGACTGGACACCTGGAGTAACAGAGCGGCCATGGTAGCAGAAACAGCCTGTGGCACCCTGGCCCATTGCGCGGGGCAAGCTTTGCCCATTAAATCAATGACTAACTAATGCCCCGCGCGGGTTGAAGTTAAACAAAACGCCCTTATTTTAAGTGAGCCCCGTCACAGCGCTGTGCCAGCATCGTGGAATAACGCCACTTTCCTCACCACCGTTTCCGGGTAGAATGCTCGTTCGCGCGGCCATGAGGGCTGCTCGGGCGACTCACGGGGCCGCCCTCCATCCCTATGTGTGGAAGAACCTGCCGATATGTTTGCGCCTTTGTTAAAGAAACTTTTTGGAAGCAAGAATGAGCGTGAAGTCAAACGCATGCTCAAAACGGTGCAGCTGGTCAATGCCTTCGAAGAGCAGATGGTCGCTCTCTCGGACGAGCAATTGCGCGCCAAGACCGAAGAGTTCAAGGCCCGCATAGCCAAAGGTGAGACCCTCGACAAGCTCCTTCCCGAAGCCTTCGCGGTTGCCCGTGAAGCGGGCAAGCGGGTCATGGGCATGCGCCACTTCGATGTCCAGTTGATTGGCGGCATGACCTTGCACGAAGGCATGATCGCGGAAATGCGCACCGGTGAAGGCAAGACGCTCGTCGCCACCCTTGGCGTGTACCTCAACGCTCTGTCCGGCAAGGGCGTGCACGTGGTGACGGTGAACGATTACCTGGCCCGCCGTGACGCCAACTGGATGCGCCCGCTCTATGAGTTCCTCGGCCTGACGGTCGGCGTGGTCACGCCGTTCCAGCCGCCGGAAGAAAAGCGCGCGGCCTACGCCGCCGACATCACCTACGGCACCAACAACGAATTCGGTTTCGACTACCTGCGCGACAACATGGCGTTCAGCATGGAAGAAAAATTCCAGCGCGAACTCAACTTTGCCGTGATCGACGAAGTCGACTCCATCCTCATCGACGAAGCCCGTACCCCGCTGATTATCTCCGGCCAGGCCGAAGACAGTTCCAAGCTCTATATCGAGATCAACAAGTTGATCCCGCAACTGGAGCTGCATGTCGAGGAAGTGGAAGGCGAAGTCACCAAGGCCGGCCACTACACCGTCGACGAGAAGACCCGCCAGGTCGAGCTCAACGAAGCGGGCCACCAGTTCATCGAGGAAATGCTCACCCGCGTCGGCCTGCTGGCTGAAGGCGAGAGCCTGTACTCGGCGCATAACCTGGGCCTGTTGACCCACGTTTATGCCGGCCTGCGTGCGCACACGCTGTTTCACCGCAATATCGAATACATCGTGCAGGAAGGCCAGGTCGTCCTGGTGGACGAACACACTGGCCGCACCATGCCGGGCCGTCGTCTGTCCGAAGGCCTGCACCAGGCCATCGAGGCCAAGGAAAACCTGAACATCCAGGCCGAAAGCCAGACATTGGCCTCGACCACGTTCCAGAACTACTTCCGCCTGTACAACAAGCTCTCCGGCATGACCGGTACGGCCGACACCGAAGCGTTCGAGTTCCACCAGATCTACGGCCTGTCCGTGATGGTGATCCCGCCGAACAAGCCGTTGGCGCGCAAGGACTACAACGACCTGGTGTTCCTGACCGCCGAAGAGAAGTACGCGGCGATCATCAATGACATCAAGGAAGGCATGGCCCAGGGCCGTCCGATCCTGGTGGGCACCGCGACCATCGAGACCTCCGAGCACGTTTCGCGCCTGCTTGAGAAAGAAGGCATCGAGCACAAGGTGCTCAACGCCAAGTTCCACGAGAAGGAAGCGGAAATCATCGCCCAGGCCGGTCGCCCGGGTGCGTTGACCATCGCCACCAACATGGCCGGTCGCGGTACCGACATCCTGCTGGGCGGCAACTGGGAAGTGGAAGTCGCTTCCCTGGAAAACCCTACACCGGAACAGATCGCCCAGATCAAAGCCGATTGGCAGAAGCGCCACCAGCAGGTGCTCGAGTCGGGCGGTTTGCAGGTGATTGCCTCCGAGCGCCACGAATCGCGCCGTATCGACAACCAATTGCGTGGCCGTGCCGGTCGCCAGGGTGATGCCGGTTCCAGCCGTTTCTACCTGTCGCTGGAAGACAGCCTGATGCGCATCTTCGCCTCTGACCGGGTGAAGAACTTCATGAAGGCCCTGGGCATGCAGCCGGGCGAGGCGATCGAGCACCGCATGGTGACCAACGCCATCGAAAAGGCCCAGCGCAAGGTTGAAGGCCGCAACTTCGATATCCGTAAGCAATTGCTGGAGTTCGACGACGTCAACAACGAGCAGCGCAAGGTGATCTACCACATGCGCAACACGCTGTTGGCCGCTGACAACATTGGCGAGACCATCGCCGATTTCCGTCAGGACGTGCTCAACGCCACCGTCAGCGCCCACATCCCGCCGCAATCGCTGCCCGAGCAGTGGGACGTGGCGGGCCTGGAAGCCGCCATCGAAAGCGATTTCGGCGTGAAGCTGCCGATCCAGCAGTGGCTCGACGAAGACGACCACCTCTACGAGGAGACGCTGCGCGAGAAGCTGATGACCGAGCTGCTGGCCGCGTACAACGAGAAAGAAGAGCAGGCGAGCGCCGAGGCACTGCGCACCTTCGAGAAGCAGATCGTGCTGCGTGTGCTCGACGACCTGTGGAAAGACCACCTCTCGACCATGGATCACCTGCGCCACGGCATCCACTTGCGTGGCTATGCGCAGAAGAACCCGAAGCAGGAGTACAAGCGCGAATCCTTCACGCTGTTCTCCGAGCTGCTGGATTCGATCAAGCGCGACTCGATCCGTGTCTTGTCCCACGTCCAGGTTCGCCGCGAAGACCCGATCGAAGAAGAAGCGCGCCTGCGCGAGGAGGCCGAGGCATTGGCCGCCCGCATGCAGTTCCAGCACGACGAAGCCCCAGGCCTCGAAGAGCCGCAAATCCTCGGCGAGGAAGTCGATGTCGCCCTGGCTACCGCGCCGGTGCGCAACGAGCAAAAGCTGGGCCGCAATGAGCTGTGCTACTGCGGTTCGGGCAAGAAGTTCAAGCACTGTCACGGGCAGATCCAGTAAAACCCCGTTTCACAGGCTGATACACCCGCGCCGCGACCGGCTCCTGCCGTCGCGGCGTTTTGCCATTTAACTCACCGTCCCGCCTCCCTCAATCGAGCCGCGACGGCGCTGACAACATTTATTAAGGAGCGCATTCATGGCTGTTGGTCTTGGTCCTTTGCCCACGCTGCACCCGGTGGCCGGTTTTGAACTCGGCATCGCCTCGGCCGGCATCAAACGTGCGGGTCGCAAGGACGTGGTGGTGATGCGCTGCGCCGAAGGTTCTACCGTGGCCGGGGTGTTTACCCTCAACGCCTTTTGCGCCGCGCCGGTGATCCTGGCCAAGCAGCGCGTTCAGGGCCCGGTGCGTTACCTGCTGACCAACACTGGTAACGCCAACGCCGGCACCGGTGAGCCAGGCCTGGCCGCAGCTGCGCGCACCTGCGCGAAACTGGCCGAGCTGACGGGTGTGGACGCCAGCCTGGTGCTGCCGTATTCCACCGGTGTGATTGGCGAGCCGCTGCCAGTGGAGAAGATCGAAGGCGCCTTGCAGGCTGCCCTGGACGACCTGTCCGTGGACAACTGGGCCGCCGCCGCCACCGGCATCATGACCACCGACACCCTGCCCAAGGGCGCGAGCCGGCAGTTCGTGCATGACGGCGTGACCATCACCGTCACCGGCATCAGCAAGGGCGCGGGGATGATCCGCCCGAACATGGCCACCATGCTCGGCTATATCGCCACCGATGCCAAAGTGTCCCGCGAGGTGCTGCAAAACCTGCTGCTGGACGGCGCCAACAAGTCGTTCAACCGCATCACCATCGATGGCGACACCTCGACCAACGACTGCTGCATGCTGATCGCCACCGGCCAGGCTGACCTGCCGGCCATCACCGAGGCCAGCGGCCCGTTGTTCGCGGCCCTCAAGCAAGCGGTGTTCGAGGTGTGCATGGACGTGGCCCAAGCCATCGTGCGCGACGGCGAAGGCGCGACCAAGTTCGTCACCGTCGAAGTCAACGGTGGCGGCACCCACCAGGAATGCCTGGACGTGGGCTACACCGTGGCGCACTCGCCGCTTATCAAGACCGCCCTGTTCGCCAGCGACCCGAACTGGGGGCGCATCCTCGCCGCCGTCGGCCGCGCCGGTGTGGCTGACTTGGACGTGAGCAAGATCGACGTGTTCCTGGGCGAAGTGTGCATCGCCAGCCGTGGCGCCCGCGCCGCGACCTACACCGAAGCCCAGGGCTCGGCGGTGATGCAGCGCGAGGAGATCACCATCCGTATCGAGTTGGGCCGTGGCCAGTGCAGCGAAACCATCTGGACCACCGACCTGTCCCACGAGTACGTGAAAATCAATGCGGAGTACCGCACCTAAGGTGTCCGCACTGCGTGGGGGAGGGCCTGCTCTCTCCCACGGTTACCGCACCTTTTTATCTGGAGGTCCCGACCATGAGCCTGCACCTGATAATCGGCGACAAACTGTATTCATCCTGGTCCCTGCGCGCGGCCCTGGCCCTTGAGCTGGCGGGCGCGGCTTACAGTGAAGAGCGGGTCAAACTCAACCAGCCCGACACCCGCGAGCGTCTGCTCAAGTTCTCGGCCACCGCCAAGGTGCCGTTGCTGCAAACCGAGCACGGTGTGGTTGCCGACTCCCTGGCCATTGCCGAATACCTCAACGAAAGCTTTCCCCAGGCCCAACTCTGGCCAGCGGACAAGGCTGCCCGGGCCCAGGCCCGTTCGGCTTGCGCACAGATGCACAGTGGCTTTTTCGGCCTGCGCGCCAATTTGCCCTTTGACCTGAGCCGCAACGCGCCGTTGGTGCCGATGCCCGCCGAGGCTCAGGCCGATATCGAGCGCATGGCGGCGCTGTGGGCCGAGTGCCGGGCCCAATCCACCGAGGTCGGGCCATTCCTGTTTGGCGGCGCTACCTTGGCCGATGCCTTTTTCGCCCCTGTCGCCGTGCGCCTGCGCACCTATCAGGTGCCGCTGTCGGCAGCGGACGCGGCTTATGTCGAAACGATTTACCAGTGGCCGGCCTTTATGGCCTGGCACAAGGCTGGGTTGGAGGAAGTGGTACGGTGAAACGCGTTCATGTAGCGGCGGCGGTCATTCGTGATAGCGCCGGCAAAATCCTCATCGCCCGGCGTGCTGACACTCAGCACCAGGGCGGTTTGTGGGAGTTTCCTGGCGGTAAGGTCGAGGACGGCGAAGCGGTTGAGGCGGCCTTGGGCCGTGAGTTGCAAGAGGAGCTGGGCATCCAGGTCACGGCGGCGCGCCCTTTGATTAAGGTGCGCCACGATTACCCGGACAAACAGGTGCTGTTGGATGTCTGGGAAGTGTCCGGTTTTACCGGCGAGCCCCATGGCGCCGAAGGCCAGCCATTGGCCTGGGTGTCGGCGCGGGAGCTGGCGGGCTACGAATTTCCGGCAGCCAATCAGCCCATCGTTGCCGCCGCACGTCTGCCCAGCGAATACCTGATTACCCCCGAAGGCCTGGAAACACCGGCGCTGTTGCGTGGCATGCAAAAAGCCATCGCCAACGGCACACGCCTGTTGCAACTGCGCGCACCCAACGGCTACGACCCGCAATATCGCGACCTGGCGGTGGACGCCGTGGGTCTGTGCGCGGGCAAAGCGCAGTTGATGCTCAAGGGGCCGTTCGAGTGGTTGGGGGATTTTCCGTCGGCGGGTTGGCACATCACCGCTGCACAATTGCGCAAATATGCGGACAAGGGCCGCCCGCTGCCGGCTTCGCGCTGGTTGGCGGCGTCCTGCCATAACGCTGAGGAGCTGTCCCTGGCCGAGCGCATGGGCGTGGATTTCGTCACCCTGTCGCCCGTGCAACCGACCCAGACCCATCCCGATGCCGAGCCCCTGGGTTGGGAGCAGGCGCGGCAACTGATCGCCCACTTCAGTAAACCGGTGTTTCTGCTCGGCGGTGTCGGCCCGGATCAGCGGCAACAGGCCTGGGACGCGGGTGCGCAGGGTGTGGCGGGGATTCGGGCGTTTTGGCCGCAGGCTTGAGGGCGCCCTGACAGGCGCCGCTTAACCCTGCGGCTTACTCGCCGCTGCCCACAGTACTTCCGCCACCCCTTGGCGCTTGGCCACCAGGCGCGCGGCAACGAACAGCAAATCCGATAGCCGATTGATATACGCCAACCCCACGCCTTGCAGCGGTTCCACCGCGTTGAGCTGTTGGCAGCGGCGTTCGGCGCTGCGGGCCAGGCTGCGGCAGACGTGGGCCTGGGCGATCAGCAGCGAGCCGCCGGGCAGGATGAAATTCTCCAGGGGGCCCAGTTCCTCGTTCCAGCGGTCAATCGCGCTTTCGAGCTGTTCGATCTGCTCACTGTTGAGCGCCTGGTAGACCGGCATCGCCAACTCACCACCGAGGTCGAACAAACGATGCTGGCAGGGCGCCAGAACCTCAATGATCTCCTCCAGCCCGGGGCAAGCCAGGCTGGCCTCGGCCAACCCTGCCAGCAACACACCGAGTTGGCTGTTAAGGGTGTCCACTTCGCCAATGGCTTCGATGCGCGGGTGGTCCTTGGGCACGCGCCGCCCGTCACCCAGGCCGGTTTCGCCTTTGTCGCCGGTGCGGGTGTAAATCTTCGACAGGCGAAAGCCCATAGCTAACTCTCCAATACATTCTGTAGCGCGGTGACGGGCGGGCTACTCGCCAGGGGCAGGCGCAGGGTGAAGCAGGTGCCCTGGCCGAGGGTTGATTGCACTTCCATCTGGCCCTTGTGATTGTTGGTGATGATGAAATAGGACACCGACAGGCCAAGGCCGGTGCCCTGGCCGATTTCCTTGGTGGTGAAGAAGGGCTCGAAGGTGCGTTTGCGCACGTGTTCGCTCATGCCGATGCCGTTGTCCTCGACCTGGATTTCCGCCCACGGCGGGTTCAGGCGCGTGCGCAGGATGATCCGCCCCGGTTCGCAGGGGCCTTCGCGCAGGTGAATGGCCTGGGCGGCGTTTTTCAACAGGTTGAGCAGCACTTGCTCCAACTCGTTGGCGGTGCCGGGCACGGGTTCCAGCGCCGGGTCGAACTGGCGTGTGATGGCCTGGCCCTTGAAGTCGAAGCCGATGGCTAGGTCAAAGTCATTGCTGGCGATTTCCACGGCTTGATCGATCAGCGCCGGCAGGTCGCACGGCGCCATCTGCCGGTTGCTACGGCGGCTGAAGCTGAGCATGTGGGTGACGATTTTTGCCGCACGGGCGCCGGCCTGCTGGATGCCATCGAGCAGTTGCGGCACTTCGCGGCTGTGCAGGTAGCGGTTGACGGTATCGAGCTCAACTCCCACTTGCTCGGCGTGTTCGAGGTTCTTCGGCAACTCGGGTGACAACCTGCGGCGGATGTTCTGCACGTTGTGCAGGATCGCCCCCAGGGGGTTGTTGATCTCGTGGGCCATGCCGGCCGCGAGGCCACCGACCGAGAGCATTTTTTCCGATTGCACCATCATTTCTTCCAGGGACAGGCGCTGGGTGATGTCGTCGATGCGGATCACCACCCCGCGCCCGGCACCGCCCATCAGCGGGTAGAAGGTCAGGGCGTAGTGCCGCGCCTCGTCGTCCTTGAACCAAGTCACGCGTTCGACCTTGGTCACGGTGTGTTCTTCGACGGTTTCCTTGAGTTGCGCCAGGAACGGTTTGAGCGGTTCGAAGGCGAGGAATATCGGCTGGTTCAGCGCTTCGTCCAGGCGCGTGCCGGAGAGGGCACTGGCCTCCTGGTTCCACTGGGTGACGTAGAGCTGTTCATCGAGGGCGATCAGGGCCGAGGGCATGGAGTCGATGATGCTGTTGAGGTAGTTCTGGAAACCGGTGAGTTTCTTCTCGATCTTGCTGCGCACCTGGACTTCCAGCTCCAGCTTGCGGTTGGTATGGCGGGTTTCTTCGGCCAGGCCCTGGGCCTGGTCGTAGGCGGCTTGGGAGTCGTCGCGGGCGCGTTTGAGTTGCTGCTCCCGGGCTTCGATGCGCGAGAGCATGGTGTTGAAGGCTTCGGCCAGGCTGCCGATTTCGTCGTGGTTGCCTCGTGATGCGCGCAGGGCGTAGTTCTCTTCCCGAGTGACCTGGCGCGACAACTCTTCGAGCTGGTGGATGGGCCGGGTAATCAGGCGTTTGATCTGCCGCGCGATAACCAGCCAGAGCAGGACGCTGAAGATCAGGATCCCCAGGCTGGCCGTCAAGGTGCCGGTATAGAAGGCCATGGGCAGTTCGCTGCTGGCCACCAGCAACAGATGGCCTGGCGCTTGGCCGGCCCGGGGCAGGGCGATGACTTGGTTGCTGCGAAACTCGGTGACCTGCCAGGCCTCGATATGCCGATAGTGCATGGGCAGGTCGAGGTTTTCGCCGTGCTGCAACTGGGCCAGGCGCTTGCCGGTGCTGTCGTAGAGCGCTGCGGCCCGCAATGGCGTATAGCTGTTGAGTTCGTCGAGCAACAGCCGGGCGTTGTGTGGCGAATCCAGGGCCTGGGCCGCGAGGCTCGGGTTGGACACCAACCGGCCGATGGTCTGCAGGGCCTGGGGCGCCATGCTCTCCTGGGAGATCCAATAGGCGGCGCTGATAAAGGTCAGGTTGGCCACCAGCAACACAGTGGTCAGTAGCACCAGCAGGGCGGCGAGCAGTTTCTGGCCGACCGGCAGGTTTTCAAGGCGCTGGCGCAAAGGCATCGGGGTCGTCGCGAAAGGGGAATAGGCAGGCAGCGTAGCCGCTGCTCAGTCTGTGGGCAATCCGCCCGTGGCCAGGTGCGCGATGAGGCGCTGTTGCAATTGCTCGAGGTGGGGCAGGTTGAGCTGATGGCGCGTTGCTGCCGCGCAGGCGTAGCCGAGCAAGTAGCTGATTTCGGTGCGGCGCTGGTGGGCGACATCCTGGTACATCGACGAGTAGTTGGCGGCCGTGGCCTGGATTACCCGCTCCACTTCTGCGGGCAGGTCCAGCGCGGCGGCGGGTTGGCCGCAATGTTCGAGCAACTCGCCCAGCTCGGCACAGAGGGTGGCCACTTCACAGTGGTGGGCCAGCAGGCCACCGTTGCGGCAACCGTGCAGTACCGTCAGCGGGTTGATCGCGCAGTTGAGGGCCAGTTTGCGCCACAGGCGTGTGAGGATGTCGGCGCTCCACTCATGGGGGATGCCGGCCGCGCTCAGATCCTCCAACCACTGCGGCGCCAGCGGTTGGCGCACGTCCCCCAGCCAGGTGAAGCCGTGGCCGGCGAACACCACGCGCCAGTCGCCGTCGCGAAAGGCACCTTCGGTGCTGGACGCAAAAATACACCGCGCCCCAGGCACCCGCGCGGCCACGGCGTCCTGGCTGCCGAGGCCGTTCTGCAGCAGGATCACCTGGGCGCCAGGCGCGAGGCGGTGGGCTATTTGTGCGACAGCGGGTTCGGCGTCGTAGGCTTTGCACGCTACCAGGAGGAGGTGGATGGGTTCGCCGGTGTCAGGCGTTTCGCCGGTAATGGCGTGGAAACTGGCATCACCTTGCTCCACCAGGGTCAAGCCGCCTACGGCCTGGTAGGCCGCAAGGCGCGCAGCGTTGCGCAGGATCAACCGCACGGGCAGACCGGCGCGGGCCAGCCGTGTGGCCCAGAGGGTGCCCAGGCTGCCAGCGCCGAGAACGTGCCAAGGAGTGGCCATCAGCTTTTTGCTCGGTGGGGCAGGTGCATGTCAGGCTCGCAGCTTCGCAGGGGAAAGACCCGTTATAATCAGCGCGGATTTTAACCGCAAGCCGGGCGTGCTCCGTTTTCATCGAGCCACGCCCCTTTTTATTGGAGAAATGATATGCCGTCGTTCGACGTGGTATCGGAACTGGACAAACACGAACTCACCAACGCGGTGGAAAACGCCGTCAAAGAGCTCGACCGTCGCTATGACCTTAAAGGCAAGGGCAGCTTCGAGTTCAAGGAAAAAGACCTGACGGTCAACCTGACCGCTGAAGCGGATTTCCAGCTTGAAGCCATGATCGAGATCCTCAAGCTGGCCCTGGTCAAGCGCAAGATCGACGTGCAGTGCCTGGAGGTCAAGGACGCCTACGCTTCGGGCAAGGTCGTCAAGCAGGAAGCCGTGCTCAAGGAAGGCATCGACAAGGAGCTGGCGAAGAAAATCGTCGCCCACGTCAAAGACGCCAAGCTCAAGGTGCAGGCCGCCATCCAAGGCGAGCAGGTGCGCATCACCGGCAAAAAACGCGATGACCTGCAAGAGGCCATCGCCGCGCTGCGGGCCAAGGAATTCGGCATGCCGTTGCAGTTCAACAACTTCCGCGACTGATCCATGGGGTGGGAACCTCTCGGCGTTTTCGGCGTCCGAGGCCCCAGTAACGGCAGAAACCACCGGGCCAGCAGTGCCTGGGGTTTCTGCCGCTTGGTTTTGCGTGCCGGGAAGCCGGAAATAAGGAGAGTCAGATGGACTTAAATGCTGAAGTCGAGAACCTGGTCAAAGCCTCCCAGGCCTGGATCCCGATGATTATGGAATACGGCAGCCGCGTGCTGCTGGCCATCGTCACCCTGGCCATCGGCTGGTGGCTGATTAACAAACTCACCCACAAGGTTGGCCGTTTGCTCGCCCTGCGCAACGCGGACCTGGCGTTGCAGGGCTTCGTCACCAGCCTGGCGAACATCGTGCTCAAGGTCATGCTGATCGTCAGCGTGGCCTCGATGATCGGCGTGGAAACCACCTCGTTCGTCGCCGCCATCGGTGCCGCCACACTGGCCATTGGCCTGGCGTTGCAGGGCAGCCTGGCGAACTTCGCCGGTGGCGTGCTGATCCTGCTGTTTCGCCCATTTCGCATCGGTGACTGGATCGAAGCCCAAGGCACGGCGGGCACGGTGGACAGCATCCAAATCTTCCACACCGTGATTCGTACCGGCGACAACAAAACCGTGATCGTGCCCAACGGCATCCTGTCCAACGGCATCATCACCAACACCAATCGCCAGCCCACGCGCAAAGTGGTGTTCGACGTGGGTGTCGATTACGAGGCCGACCTGCAAAAGGCCCGTGAAGTGCTGCTGGAACTGGCCCGCGACGAACGCGTATTGGCCGACCCGGCGCCGGCGGCCGTGGTGTCTACCTTGGGCGACAGCTCAATCACCGTGTCGCTGCGGGTGTGGGTGAAAACGGCGGATTACTGGGACGTGATGTTCCACTTCAACGAACACTCGCGCGATCGTTTGAAAGCCGCGGGTATCGATATTCCGTTTCCTCAGCGCGTGATTCGCGTGGTTCAGGAATCGACCAACGCATAATACTTGTCTGTTTGGTCAAATATCGGAAGTTAACTCAAGAGGCTTATGGCCTCTTGAGTTTTTTATGCCTATGAAAATCAATGCTTTTATTTTTTGACGCATAACTAATGGGGGCCGTACCCGTGGCTCGGTAACTAGTCGAGCTTAGTTAGTTGGTTAGCTTGCTATTTAGTTGCTGGGGTTGTGCAATACCCAAGCCATAAAAAAGGCGCCCCCCATATTCAGGAGGGCGCCTTCTTAGTTACAGCAGCGTTTAGGGCGCTGTTGAACTACCAAGCGATTACAAGATGCTCAGCGGGTACTCAACGATCAGACGGACGTCGTTGTTGTTGCCGCTGTCACCCAGGGATTCGTTGGCGCGGTAAACCGCACTGCGGAAGCGGAAGGACAGATCCTTGGCCTGGCCTTCTTGCACTACGTATTTGGCTTCGTAGTTCCATTCGTGTTCTTTGCCTTCGCCATTGCCGCCGGTATCGATATTGTCACCGGTCACGTAGCGAGTCATCAGGCTCAGGCCAGGCACGCCGTATTCAGCCATGTTGATGGTGTACGCGGCTTGCCACGAACGCTCATCCTTTTGGTTGAAGTCGGAAATCTGGATGGAGTTGGCCAGGAACACGGTGCCGCCGCCATCTACGCCGTAGTAGTAGCCTGCGTCGCCGCTGGAGCGCTGGTGCGCGATGGTGAACTTATGGGAACCCAGGGTGTAGGCCGCTGCCAGGGACCAGATCTTGTTGTCGACAGCGCCTGCCAGCTCCTGGCCGTCGCCCTTGGTACGGTAACCGTTGAAGTCGAAGTTCAGCGACTGGCTGTCTGCGATTGGCAGGGTGTAGTTCAGGTTGACGTACTGCTTCTTGAAGTAGTCATCAATATCGGAAGCAGCGACGCCGCCTACGAAATTATCGGTGAACTGGTAAGTCGCGCCCGCGATGTTGGCGGCTGTCAGGCCTGGGGAGTGCTTGCCATTGATGCTGTCACGGCCCATGCCGGTTTGCGAACTCATGGCGCTGAAGCGGCCAGCGGACAGCTCCAGGCCTTTGATTTCCTTGCTGGTAATCAAGGTGCCGGTGGCGATCTCTGGCAGCAGGCGGCTGTCATCGGTGGAGAACACGGGGCTTGCAACGACTTGGTTGCCGTATTTGAGGACGGTGTCCGAAAGGCGGAATTTCACAGCACCGCCAGCGCGGGACTGAGTGTCTTCCGGTTGGCCCTCGCCATTGTTGGCGAACAGACCGTTACCCGCACGGCCCGAGCCGCCATCGAGTTTGACCGAGCCGCCGGCAAAGGCATCAACGCCCACGCCGATGGTGCCCTGAGTGAAGCCCGACTCAAAAGTCACCAGTTCGCTCAGGCCGGTGTCCTGACGATAGCCGCTAAGTTTGTTGTTAGGACCGCTGGTGTAGTTGCCGTTAGGCTTGCGAACGTTGCCGTTGCCATTCTTGAAGTCGCGGTTCATGTACTCCATACGAGTCTTTGCGACGAGCGAACTGTCTTCAACAAAGCCTTTGGACTCGTCCTGGGAGGACGCGATTGCGAACTGCGAGGTGCCTGCTGAAACAGCCAGTGCGATCATGCTCCACTTCATCACGCGCATCGTGATTTGCTCCTTTGGTTTTTAGAAGAGTGTTGCCGCTCCACCTGTTTTATTATCTGGGCGGCTCTTTCTTTTTGTGTCGGCGCAAACTTATATCACGCTGACAATGTTGGCGATACTTGCGCCTCTATCCTTTCGGCATCTTTACGACCATGTCGCAAATGGCTCGATAGGTGTCGCAAATTTAACCTCCTGCTGTCATCGTGCTGACAACTTTCACGCTGCTTTAGAGCCTTTGGCACGGATGAAAAAGACGTTGTGCCAAACCAGCGCGATCACCATGGGCAGCCTTGCCACTCTTGTTATGAGTCTTGAAGAGCACCCTGCTAGGAAGGTCTCTTTTCGACAATGGTGTGGGTGAATGCAACAAGCGTGCACAAATCCGATTTCTGTCGCTGTTTTTTTCTAAATACGCATGCTCCCCTGTAAAGGCCTCATAAAGCCGGGGGTTGAGCGGATTTTTTTGGGGCTTGACGCAGGTTTTTTCCTGGTATTCAGCGTCGGTGGATGAACCCGTTATTTCAAAACGTTACCGGTTCACACCGAACGCTGGGTAGACGGCGGATGCTCGACGCACTAAGAGTAGCCGCGCCGCGCGTTTTTGGTGCGTAGGCGATGAGCGGTCTTTTGCGGGCGGCTCGGGGGAGCGTGCAACGCCGGCAAGGTTACTGCGGGGGATAGTGCTTAATTGAAACCGCCGCCCACCCCGATTGCCCTGAATGGTGCGTCAGCGTAAAAAATGTCCGATTTTGGGGCGTGTGCTGGTAGGGGGGGAGCCTGCCCGGTAACCCTATTGTGCCCTGGCCCGTGAAGGCAGGTGCATTCGCAGGTATGCTGCTGGCCTGCAGCCCGATTTTCCGTGTCAAGGCCGGGAGCCGGGCAGACTTCAGATCAACTGAGCGGGAGTACGCCCAGTGTTTGCTTTAGATGCACGACTTGAACAAGACACCCTCGTTATCGGGGATTTCCCCCTGTCGCGGTTGCTGCTGTCCAATGATTCGACTTACCCATGGTTCATCCTGGTGCCCCGTCGCGACCAGATCAGTGAGTTGTTCGAGCTCGACACTGGCGACCAGCAGCAGCTGTGGCTGGAAACCACAGCGTTGGCGGAGTTACTCAAGGATTTGTTCGACGCCGACAAGATGAATGTGGCGACCCTTGGCAACGTCGTCAGTCAATTGCATATGCACGTTATCGTGCGCAAGCGCGACGATGCCGCCTGGCCGGCGCCGGTTTGGGGCAAACATCCGGCCAAGCCTTATAGTGCAGAACAGGTCGCGGCGATTTGTGCGCGTTTGCGCCCGGTGCTGACTGACAACTTCATCTTCGTGGAGAATTGAGCCATGAGCCTGGAAAACCGAGTGACCGAACTGGAGAGCCGCCTTGCTTTTCAGGATGACACCATCACTGCATTGAATGATGTGCTGGTGGCTCAGCAACGTGTGGTCGACCGTTTGCAACTGCAAATGGCCGCGCTACTCAAACGCCAGGAAGAAATGGTCGGGCAGTTCGAGACCTTCGAGCAGGACGCGCCGCCGCCTCATTATTGAGGGGCTGATCGCCAGGCAATAAAAAACCGCGAGCAGCCTGGCTGCCTCGCGGTTTTTTTTAGCCGATCAGCGGCGCGGCAGGGCAGCGATCACGTCTTCGGCTTGCAGGCCTTTGTCACGGTTCATCACCGAGAACTCAACACGCTGGCCTTCGACCAGGACGCGGTGGCCTTCGCCACGAATGGCGCGAAAGTGCACGAAGATGTCATCACCGGAATCGCGGGAAATGAAGCCAAAACCCTTGGAGGTGTTGAACCACTTCACCGTACCGGTATCGCGGTTGCTCATGTCGTAGCTTTGGGAGGCGGCGACCGGCGATGAGGTATAGAAGCTGATGCCCAAGTGCAGTAGCACCGCCAGCAAAGCGGTCAAGCCGCTGACCAGAATGGCCGGTTGACCGGCGATTACCGGTAATGGCGCGAGCAGGGTGAGGATTTGCAGGACTACGGCAAGGACCAGCAGCGCGCTGACCAGGTTTTGCAACTGATGGCGCGGACCTTTGTTCCAGTAAGGAATGACGGGGGCCAGGACCAGGTTGAGCAGGCCAAAGAACGCCAGGTACAGCGCATCGGGTTGTTGCAGGTAAGGGACGGCTTCGGATCGCAGACTGGGAATAAAGGACAGCAGCAAGGCTGCCGCGCCCGTTAGCAGGTGGACGATTTTCAACATTTTGATTAACTCACGTTAAGACGGATCACAAGGAAGAGCGGATTGCGTACGGTTCGCTTCTGAACAGTGTGAGGCGCTGGACACGTACGCAGATCAGCCTATGCGCGGCGCCCAGGTAGACGGGCGCAACGACACACGGTCTATTTAACAGCAAAGGCTGCACCTACTCAAATCCGGTAACAGCTCACTTTTCCCGCGGTCCAGGGGCTGCGCCCCGATTTTTGCGGGCGAAGGCCTGATCTAGACAGGTGGGGCGGTGAATTGCGCTTGTCTGGCCCTTTGTCGGTTGCCCCTACGCGCGTTGGAGGAGCGGGTGGCAATCAAGCCTGCAAGCCCCCAGGACTCTTGCTAGAGTGGCCTTGCACCTGCTGGATGAGTTCAATCATTTTTTAGGGGATAAACATGGCTATTGATATTGGTATCAGCGAAGAAGATCGCAAATCGATAGTAGAGGGGCTCTCGCGCCTGCTGTCGGATACGTATGTACTTTATTTGAAGACCCATAACTTTCACTGGAACGTTACCGGGCCCATGTTTCGCACGCTGCACTTGATGTTTGAGGAGCAATATAACGAACTGGCCTTGGCCGTCGACGCTATTGCTGAACGTATTCGTGCCTTGGGTTTTCCTGCGCCGGGAGCTTATTCAGTTTATGCGCGGTTGTCTTCCATAAAAGAAGAGGAGGGTGTGCCCAGCGCTGAAGATATGATAAGGCAACTTGTGCAAGGGCAAGAGGCGGTGACACGTACCGCGCGAGGTATCTTTCCTTTACTTGACAAAGTGAGTGATGAGCCTACTGCAGATCTATTAACTCAGCGTATGCAAGTACACGAAAAAACCGCATGGATGCTGCGTTCTCTACTCGATCACTGATTGCGTTTTTGGCGCGAGCGATGCCGTTAGGCAGCGCTCGCGCAAGGCTTTTCTGGGGTTGGGAGTGGCGCTGGGTTGGGCAATCCAATTCGGTGTCTTTGGTTTTAATGTGGTATTCACTTATATTTATAATATTTTAACGGGATATAAATCGCTCCCCTATTGTTGGCTTGTCCTACAGCTGTAGTCATAAAGTCGTCTGGATATAAATATCTGGTTAAGCTTTTATAAGTAACAGATTGTTTATTTTCTGTCGAAATAATACGCGGCAAAGGAGTGTCAAGGTAATGGGGAGAGGGGTAGGTAAAGGTATAAGGGAAATAAGCCGCTTTCAGGATGTAAAGGTTGATCCTTTTGTTCGTGAGTTTGATATGGGGTTGGCTCAACCGTTGTCTCGGTCGGTGCGATTGAACGGCTTTGCAACTTGCCTGCGGCTTGAACAAGTTTACTGGGATATTTTGGCCGATATTGCCAAGGTTAACAGTTGTACCGTGAGTGCGTTGCTTTCCTATGTTGATCGGGAAGTTCACCTGCGCCATGGCGGGGTAAAGAATTTCAGTGGATTGGTGCGGGTCGTGTGCGTAGTTCATAGCTTGAAAGAGGGAGGAGGCTTTCGGTTCAAGGCCGGTCAGGCTGGCAGGCTCGAGGTTTGATCCGGATCGGCGTGTGCGAATGCGCCGGTGATAGCGTTGGGTTGAGGGGGCAGGTGCAGCAGGCGTCCCGCTGTGGGCTGCACAGGCTCGATTTAATGGATATAATCCCGCTCTTTGCTGTGTAGTCCAGGCTCTTGTGCGGGCTCGGGCTGTAGAACGGATTTGCGAGACGTCCCCCATGCCCATGTATGACTATCAATGTGCTTCCTGCGGTCATCAGTTGGAAGCCATCCAGAAGATCAGCGCCGCGCCGCTGGTCGATTGCCCGGCCTGCCAGGCCCCGCAGTTGCAAAGAATGCTATCGATGCCCGGTTTTCGCCTCAGTGGCTCGGGCTGGTACGAGACCGATTTCAAGACCGGTGCCAAGAAGAACCTGGCCGGTGGCGACAAAGCTGACTAAGTTGAACTCCACGCGCGAGGTCTTGCCTCATCGGGCGCCCGGTTCAGGGTGCGGCGGTAGGCGAGAGCTCCAACCGAATGTCGAATTACGAGAAGTGAAATCACCATCATGATGCGCAGCCATTATTGCGGCCAACTGAACGAGAGCCTGGAAGGTCAGGAAATTACCCTTTGCGGATGGGTCCACCGTCGTCGCGACCATGGCGGGGTGATTTTCCTCGATATCCGTGATCGTGATGGTCTGGCCCAGGTGGTATTCGATCCGGACCGCGCCGAAACCTTCGCCGCTGCCGACCGTGTGCGCAGCGAGTACGTGGTCAAGGTCACCGGCAAGGTGCGCCTGCGTCCGGCCGGTGCCGGCAACGCCAACATGGCTTCGGGCATGATCGAAGTGCTGGGTTATGAACTCGAAGTGTTGAACGAAGCGGAAACCCCGCCGTTCCCGCTCAACGAGTTCTCTGATGTTGGCGAGGAAACCCGCCTGCGCTACCGCTTCATCGACCTGCGTCGCCCGGAAATGCTCGAGAAGCTGCGCCTGCGTTCGCGCATGACCACCAGCATCCGCCGCTACCTGGACGAGAACGGCTTCCTCGACGTCGAGACGCCGATCCTTACCCGTGCCACGCCCGAGGGTGCCCGCGACTACCTGGTGCCAAGCCGCACCCACGCCGGCAGCTTCTTTGCCTTGCCGCAATCGCCACAGCTCTTCAAACAGCTGTTGATGGTCGCCGGCTTCGATCGCTACTACCAGATCGCCAAGTGCTTCCGTGACGAGGACCTGCGTGCCGACCGCCAGCCGGAATTCACCCAGATCGACATCGAAACCAGTTTCCTCGATGAAAAAGACATCATGGGCCTGACCGAAGGCATGATCCGCAACCTGTTCAAGGAAGTGCTGGATCTGGAATTCGGCGAGTTCCCGCACATGACCTGGGAAGAGGCCATGCGCCGCTATGGTTCCGACAAGCCTGACCTGCGTAACCCGCTGGAACTGGTGGACGTTGCCGACCAGCTCAAGGACGTCGACTTCAAGGTGTTCAGCGGCCCAGCCAACGACCCGAAAAGCCGCATTGCGGCTCTGCGCGTTCCGGGCGGGGCGAGCATGCCGCGCAGCAAGATCGACGACTACACCAAGTTCGTCGGCATCTACGGTGCCAAGGGCCTGGCGTACATCAAGGTCAACGAGCGCGCCAAAGGTGTCGAAGGTTTGCAGTCGCCTATCGTCAAGAACATCCCCGAGGCCAACCTCAATGTGATCCTCGATCGCGTTGGCGCAGTCGATGGCGATATCGTGTTCTTCGGTGCCGACAAGGCCAAGATCGTCAGCGAGGCCCTGGGTGCACTGCGGATCAAGGTCGGTAACGACCTGAACCTGCTGACCTGCGAATGGGCGCCAATGTGGGTCGTCGACTTCCCGATGTTTGAAGAGAACGACGACGGCAGCTTCACTGCGCTGCACCACCCGTTCACTGCACCCAAGTGCACCCCGGCCGAACTGGAAGCGAATCCGGCGACCGCGTTGTCCCGTGCCTACGACATGGTGCTCAACGGCACCGAGCTGGGTGGCGGTTCGATCCGTATCCACCGTAAGGAAATGCAGCAATCGGTATTCCGCCTGCTGGGGATCAGCGAAGCGGAACAGGAAGAGAAGTTCGGCTTCCTGCTCGATGCCCTGAAGTACGGTGCTCCGCCCCACGGTGGCCTGGCCTTTGGCCTGGATCGCCTGGTGATGTTGATGACCGGTGCGCAGTCCATCCGTGAAGTGATCGCGTTCCCGAAAACCCAGAGCGCTGCGTGCGTCATGACCCAGGCCCCAGGCCTGGTGGACGCCAAGGCCCTGCGTGAACTGCACATTCGCCTGCGTGAACAGCCCAAGGCTGAGTAAGGGCGAACGGGCGGGCTGCCTGAAGGCGCGGTAGTTTTCATGCAGTCTGCTAAGGCGCATCTTCGGATGCGCCTTTGCGTTATGCGGTTTGAATCCTGCCTGGGGCAGGGCGTGTGAGGTTGTTTAAGAATTCTGGAGTCGTGTTATGGCTGGCCATTCCAAGTGGGCGAACATCAAGCACCGCAAAGAGCGTCAGGATGCCAAGAAAGGCAAGATTTTCACCAAGTGGATCCGTGAGTTGACGGTCGCTGCCCGCCAGGGCGGCGGCGATCCGGGCTCCAACCCGCGTTTGCGCCTGGCCTTGGATAAAGCCCTGGGCGCGAACATGAGCCGCGATATCATCGACCGCGCCGTGGCGCGTGGCGCGGGGGCTGCGGACACCGACGACATGGTCGAGCTGACCTACGAAGGCTACGGCCCGGGCGGCGTGGCGGTGATGGTCGAGTGCATGACCGACAACCGCAATCGCACGGCCGCGGCGGTGCGCCACGCTTTCAGCAAGTGTGGCGGCAACCTGGGCACCGACGGTTCGGTGGCCTATCTGTTCGAGCGCAAGGGGCAGATCAACTTCGCGCCAGGCACCGACGAAGACGCGCTGATGGAAGCGGCGATGGAGGCCGATGCCGACGACGTGGTGACCAACGACGACGGTTCCATCGACGTGTTTACCTCGTTCTCCAGCTTCTATGCGGTGCGTAATGCCCTCGAGGCCGCAGGCTTCAAGGCGGCGGATGCGGAAATCGTCATGTTGCCCACCACCAGCGCCGAGCTGGACCTGGAGGGCGCCGAAAAGGTGCTCAAGCTGATCGACATGCTGGAAGACCTGGACGACGTGCAGAACGTCTACTCCAACGCCGACATTGCCGAGTCGGTGGCCGAACAGTTGGGTTGATGGCTTCAAACCTTCGGGTGGCTTGCCCGCAATTGTGTGGCCTCGTTGCAACTGATCCACTGAGGCGGTTGTATCGCGTGCAAGCCTGTACCCACCGCCGGCGCTATGCTGGCTCAATTTCCCTCCGACCCGCAGGCGTTATGACTCTTATTCTTGGCATCGACCCTGGCTCACGTATCACTGGCTACGGCGTGGTACGCGATACCGGCCGCGGTTGTGTCTATGTGGCATCAGGGTGCATTCGTACCGGTGCTGGCGAATTGCCCGAACGCTTACAAATCGTCTATCGCGGCGTGCGCGAGGTGATCCAGACCTACGGGCCGGTCACCATGGGCATTGAAAAAGTGTTTATGGCGCGCAACGCCGACTCGGCCTTGAAGTTGGGCCAGGCCCGGGGCGCGGCGATTGTCGCGGGGGTGGAGGAAAGCCTGGAAATTGCCGAGTACACCGCCACCCAGGTTAAGCAGGCTGTGGCCGGGACGGGCGCGGCGAACAAGGAAGTGGTGCAGATGATGGTGATGCACTTGCTCAAGCTCACCACCAAACCGCAGATCGACGCCTCCGATGCCCTGGCGATCGCCATTTGCCATGCCCACACCCGTTCCAGCCTGTTGCCTCATGGCCTGGGAGCGGCACGTAGCCGTGGCGGTCGCTTGCGTCTCTGATAGCATCGGCGCAGTCATTTCGGAAGTTGAGTGTTTTGGGCCTGGGTTGTCGGCCGTTTCACTCACTCCGCTACCCGCCAGCCTTTGCGCTGGCCAACGCTCAGGGATCTGAAACGTGATTGGACGCTTGCGCGGCACCTTGGCTGAAAAACAGCCGCCGCACCTGATTCTGGATGTAAACGGCCTGGGGTATGAGTTGGAAGTGCCCATGACCACGCTTTATCGACTACCGTCGATCGGTGAGCCCATCACGCTGCACACCCATTTGGTGGTGCGCGAGGATGCCCAGTTGCTTTATGGCTTCATTGGCAAGCGTGACCGCGATTTTTTCCGCGAGCTGATTCGCCTTAACGGCGTCGGCCCCAAGTTGGCCCTGGCATTGATGTCGAGCCTGGAAGTCGATGAGCTGGTGCGTTGCGTGCAGGCCCAGGACACCTCGGCGCTGACCAAGGTACCGGGCGTGGGCAAGAAAACCGCCGAGCGCCTGCTTGTGGAACTCAAGGACCGCTTCAAGGCCTGGGAGACCGTGCCGAATATGTTTGCCTTGGTGCCGAATCAGCCGGATGCGCCGATCCCCGTGGCCACCGCTGAAAATGATGCGGTTAGTGCGTTGATTTCCCTGGGCTACAAGCCGGCGGAAGCCAGCAAGGCGATTTCCGCCATCAAGGAGAAAGGTTTGAGCAGCGAAGACATGATCCGCCGTGCCCTGAAGGGAATGATTTAAGTGATTGAAGCTGATCGTCTGATTACCGCCAGCCCCGGCCCGCGGGACCGCGAGGAAGTCCAGGACCGGGCGATTCGCCCCGTCAGCCTGGCTGAATACATCGGCCAGCCCACGGTTCGCGAGCAAATGGAGTTGTTTATCCAGGCAGCACGCGGGCGCAATGAGTCCTTGGACCATACGCTGATCTTCGGCCCGCCAGGCCTGGGTAAGACCACCCTGGCCAATATCATTGCCCAGGAAATGGGCGTGTCGATCAAGAGCACCTCGGGCCCGGTGCTGGAACGCCCCGGTGACCTGGCGGCGCTGCTGACCAACCTCGAGCCGCACGATGTGCTCTTCATCGACGAAATCCATCGCCTGTCACCCATCGTCGAAGAAGTGCTGTACCCGGCCATGGAGGACTTCCAGCTCGACATCATGATCGGCGAGGGCCCGGCGGCACGCTCGATTAAGCTCGACCTGCCACCGTTCACCCTGGTGGGTGCCACCACGCGCGCGGGCATGCTCACCAACCCGCTGCGGGATCGTTTCGGCATCGTCCAGCGCCTGGAGTTCTACAGCACCGCCGACCTGGCCACCATCGTTAGTCGTTCGGCGGGCATCCTCGGGTTGCCGCTGGACCCTGAAGGCGCGTTCGAGATCGCCCGCCGTGCCCGGGGCACGCCACGGATCGCCAACCGCTTGTTGCGCCGGGTCCGTGACTTTGCCCAGGTCCGCGCCAAGGGGCATATCACCAAGGCGATTGCTGACCTGGCGCTGAACCTGCTGGATGTCGATGAGCGCGGTTTCGATCATCAGGACCGGCGCCTGCTGCTGACCATGATCGAGAAGTTCGATGGCGGGCCGGTGGGTGTCGACAGCCTGGCCGCCGCCATCAGCGAAGAACGCCACACCATTGAGGATGTGCTGGAGCCTTACCTGATCCAGCAGGGCTACATCATGCGCACACCGCGGGGGCGGGTGGTGACCCGGCACGCTTACCTGCATTTTGGCTTAAACATTCCGTCACGTATGGGCGACAGGCCTGTGGCAGACGAGTTTTTGGACGCTGTGGGCGATTAAAGGGTGTCTTGTCAGTGATTTATTTCTGCGTTGTGAGGTCTTATACGCTTCAGTGTCGGACTTTTCGCTTGAAAGGTGCGCAAGAATGGAAAAACAGTTGCCTGGCTGGATTGGCAACCTGAGGAGTAAGCACTAGAGTATGCGCGCGCAAAACGGGCTTGAGTCGTTCGCACATCGTTGTCGCGTTTATTACGAGGACACCGATGCCGGCGGCATCGTGTATTACGTTAATTACCTAAAGTTTATGGAGCGGGCTCGAACCGAGCGGCTACGTGAGTTGGGCTTTGCCCAATCGCAGCTGGCCGGCGAGGACCTGTTGTTCGTCGTGCATTCCAGCGAAGCGCGTTACCACGCCCCGGCGCGACTGGACGACGAGCTCCTGGTAAGTGCACAAGTAATCGAATTGAACCGGGCCAGCCTGCGCTTTTTGCAACAGGTCAGGCGAGCCACGGATAACGTGCTGCTCTGTGAAGGGCAGTTTTTGGTGGCCTGTGTGCGCGCCGATAGTTTGAAACCCCGGGCCATTCCCGAAGCTCTACGTGCGGCCTTTGCCGGCGTGAGCGGCGCGGGTAAACATTCAGAGCAGGAGATAAAGCGTGGAAGCTAACGTCGTCGACCATTCCTCCATGTGGAGCTTGGTCAGTAATGCCAGCATCGTTGTTCAGTTGGTAATGCTGACGCTGGTGGCCGCATCGGTCACTTCATGGGTCATGATTTTTCAGCGCAGCAACCTGCTGCGCGCCGGTCGACGTGCCCTGGAGAGCTTTGAAGAGCGCTTTTGGTCGGGTATCGATTTGTCCAAGCTCTATCGTCAGGCGGGCAGCAATCCCGATCCGGACTCGGGTGTGGAACAGATCTTCCGTGCCGGCTTCAAGGAATTCTCCCGCTTACGCCAGCAGCCCGGTGTAGACCCGGAAGCCGTAATGGAAGGCGTGGCCCGCGCCATGCGCGTGGCCATTTCCCGCGAGGAAGAAAAGCTCGAGCAAAGCCTGCCATTCCTGGCGACCGTGGGTTCTGTTAGCCCCTACATCGGCCTGTTCGGTACGGTCTGGGGGATCATGAACTCCTTCCGCGGTCTGGCCACCGCCCAGCAAGCGACCCTCGCCACCGTAGCACCAGGCATTGCCGAGGCCCTGATTGCCACCGCGATCGGTTTGTTCGCGGCCATTCCAGCCGTTATCGCCTACAACCGCTTTGCCGCGCGTAGCGAAACCCTGATTAGCCGCTACTACACCTTCGCCGATGAGTTCCAGGCGATCCTGCACCGCAAAGTGCACACCAGCGAAGAATAAGCAGGTATTTCCCGATGGCGTTAATCGCTAGAGCTCGCAAAAAGCGCAAGCCGGTTGCCGAGATGAACGTGGTGCCTTACATCGACGTGATGCTGGTGCTGCTGGTCATCTTCATGGTGACCGCGCCCATGCTCAATCAGGGCGTGAAGGTTGATCTGCCCAAGGTTTCCAGCGAAGCCTTGCCTCAGGACAACAACACCCAGGTCCTGACCATTTCGATCAAGGCTGACAAGACCTACTACTGGAACCTTGGCAGCGAAGTCGATACCGACAAGCAGCAGGACAAGGCCATGACCTTGCCGCAGATGACCGACGCGGTGACCAAGATCATTCGTGCCGGCAACGAAGGCGGCAAGCACACCCAAGTGTTCATTCGCGGGGATAAAACCGTCGATTACGGCGCGGTCATGGGGGCCATGGGCGGGTTGCAGAAAGCCGGGGTCGGTAATGTTGGCCTGATTACCGAGGCGCCCTGATGCAACAACAGCGAGAGCCCACGGCTTCGGAAAGCTACTTCTGGCCGAGTGTCTGGGCCATAGCCTTGCACGTTCTGGTATTTGGCATGCTGTTCGTCAGCTTTGCCTTTACGCCGGAGCTGCCGCCGGCCAAACCGATCGTCCAGGCGACCCTGTACCAGCTCAAGTCGAAAAGTCAGGCGACCACCCAGACCAATCAGAAGATTGCGGGTGAGGCGAAGAAATCCGCCGCGCGCCAGACCGAAGTCGAACAGATGGAACAGAAGAAGGTCGAGCAGGAAGCGGTAAAAGCTGCGGAACAAAAGAAAGAAGAGGCGGCTCAAAAGGCCGAGGAAGCAAAGAAGGCCGACGAGTCCAAGAAGGCTGACGAAGCGAAAAAGGCCGATGAGGCCAAGAAAGCCGACGAAGCCAAGAAGACCGCTGAGGCGAAAAAGGCTGAAGAGAAACAATTGGCTGATATAGCCAAGAAAAAAGCCGAAGAAGAAGCCAAGAAGCTGGCAGAAGAAGAGGCCAAGAAAAAGGCCGCTGAAGAAGCCAAGAAGAAAATAGTCGAAGACGCGAAGAAAAAAGCGGCTGACGACGCCAAGAAAAAAGCCGAAGCGGACGAGGCGAAAAAGAAAGTCGCCGAAGACGCCAAGAAGAAAGCGGCTGCCGACGCGGCCAAGAAAAAGGCAACGGAAGCAGCGCGCAAGTCGACCGAAGAGAAAAAGGCCCAGGCCTTGGCTGACTTGCTATCCGACACCCCGCAACGTCAGCAGGCTTTGGCCGACGAGCAGGGCGATGAAGTCGCCGGCAGTTTCGACGACCTGATTCGCGCCCGCGCTGCGGAAGGTTGGGCGCGTCCTCCTTCGGCCCGCAAGAACATGACGGTAGTGCTGCAAATCGGCATGTTGCCGGATGGAACGGTCACATCGGTAACGGTAGCCCGCTCCAGCGGTGATGGCCCGTTTGATAGCTCTGCGGTCGCGGCGGTCAAGAACATTGGTCGCCTGACGGAAATGCAGGGAATGAAGCCGAGCGATTTTGCTCCCTATCGTTCATTCAAGATGACATTCACACCTGAGGATCTAGCCTTGTGAGAAACCTTCTTCGAGGAATGCTTGTCGTTATTTGCTGCATGGCAGGCATGGCGGCGGCAGACGAAAAAAACATCCTGGTCACCAGCGGTAGCGATCGGGCCACCCCGATCGCGGTAGTGCCGTTCGGCTGGCAGGGCGGCAGCGTGCTGCCGGACGATATGGCGGAAATCATCGGCAACGACCTGCGCAACTCGGGTTACTACTCGCCGATCCCCAAGCAAAACATGATCGGCTTGCCCACTCAGGCTAGCGAAGTGATCTACCGCGACTGGAAGGCCCTGGGCGCCCAGTACATTATGGTCGGCAGCATTGTCCCGGCGGGCGGTCGCCTGCAGGTGCAATACGCGCTGTTCAACGTCTCTACCGAACAGCAAGTGCTGACCGGCAGCGTCTCGGGCAGTGTCGATCAGTTACGCGACATGGCCCACTACATCTCTGACCAGTCGTTTGAAAAACTCACCGGCATCAAGGGCGCGTTCTCTACTCGCATGCTGTACGTGACGGCCGAGCGTTTTTCGGTGAACAACACCCGCTACACCCTGCAGCGCTCCGACTATGACGGCGCCCGCGCAGTGACCCTGCTGCAATCGCGCGAGCCTATCCTGTCGCCGCGTTTCGCTCCCGATGGCAAGCGCATCGCTTATGTGTCGTTCGAGCAGAAGCGCCCGCGCATCTTCGTTCAGCACATCGACACCGGCCGTCGCGAGCAGATCACCAACTTCGAAGGCCTGAACGGCGCGCCATCTTGGTCGCCCGATGGTTCGCGACTGGCGTTCGTGCTGTCCAAGGACGGTAACCCGGATATTTATGTAATGAACCTGGGGTCGCGCCAGATTTCCCGCGTGACCAGCGGCCCAGGCATCAACACCGAACCGTTCTGGGGTAAGGATGGCTCGACCATCTACTTCACCTCCGACCGGGGCGGCAAACCGCAAATCTACAAAACCAGCGCGAGTGGCGGTGGTGCTGAGCGGGTGACTTTTATCGGTAACTACAACGCCAACCCTAAGTTGTCGGCCGATGAAAAGACCCTGGTGATGATTCACCGGCAGGAAGGCTTCACTAATTTCAAGGTCGCGGCCCAGGATTTGCAGCGCGGAAGCGTAAAAATCCTTACAGATAGCACACTTGATGAGTCGCCTACTGTTGCACCCAACGGCACCATGGTAATCTACGCCACCCGCCAGCAGGGCCGGGGAGTCTTGATGCTCGTGTCCATTAATGGACGCGTAAGGCTCCCGCTTCCTACCGCTCAAGGCGAAGTCAGAGAACCTTCCTGGTCCCCTTACCTGAACTGACGCGGCGCTACACGTTTTACTTAACACACTGGGGTTCATTAGGAGTTTCACGATGGAAATGCTGAAGTTTGGTAAGTTTGCTGCGCTGGCTCTGGCCATGGCTGTAGCTGTAGGTTGCTCGTCCAAAGGCGGCGACAACGCCGGTGAAGGCGCTGTTGATCCAAACGCTGGTTACGGCGCTAACACTGGTGCTGTAGATGGCTCCCTGAGCGAAGAAGCTGCTCTGCGCGCAATCACCACCTTCTACTTCGAATACGACAGCTCGGACCTGAAGCCAGAAGCCATGCGCGCTCTGGACGTTCATGCCAAAGACCTGAAAGCAAACGGCGCTCGCGTTGTTCTGGAAGGCAACACCGACGAACGTGGTACTCGTGAGTACAACATGGCACTGGGCGAGCGTCGTGCGAAAGCCGTTCAGCGCTACCTGGTACTGCAAGGTGTTTCCCCAGCTCAGCTGGAACTGGTTTCCTACGGCGAAGAGCGTCCAGTTGCTACCGGCAACGACGAGCAGTCCTGGGCTCAAAACCGTCGCGTCGAACTGCGTAAGTAATTCGTCATGCGAACGTGCCGTCGTGCTGTAACTGTTCTGGCTCTCAGCCTCGCACCGCTTGCGGTGTGGGCTGCGGTTCCTGTGGTCGATGACAACTCTGGCTATAACAATAGCGGGAGCAGTTATCCGCCTGCGGGTTACGGTACGAACGGCGCCTATGCCGGGGGAGGGGTTTCGACCCCTGTCTCGGCACAGGGCGAGCTGTTCAACCAACTGCAACAAATGCAGGAACAAATCGCACGCCAACAAGGTGTGATTGAAGTTCTGCAAAATGATGTCTCGCGCATGAAGCAGGAAAACCTGGAGCGATACCAGGATCTTGATCGGCGCATAGGAACCGGCGTTGCACCAGCCGCGACTCCTGATAATTCTTCTGCCGGTGGCGATGTCAATGCCGCCGGTGCAGCTGCCGCAGCGGCCAGCCAGGCCCCCGCAGCCAGTAGCGAGCCGGGTGACCCGGCGAAGGAAAAGCTTTATTACGACGCAGCCTTCGACCTGATTAAGGCCAAGGATTTCGACCGGGCCAGCCAGGCTTTCTCGGCGTTCCTGCGCAAGTATCCAAACAGTCAGTATGCGGGCAATGCCCAATACTGGCTGGGCGAAGTCAACCTGGCCAAAGGCGACCTGCAAGGTGCCGGCCAGGCATTCGCCAAGGTCAGCCAGCTCTATCCCAAGCACGCCAAAGTGCCGGATTCGCTGTATAAACTGGCCGATGTGGAACGCCGCCTGGGTCATGCCGATAAGGTAAAAGGTATCCTGCAGCAGGTTGTTGCCCAGTATCCGGGGACTTCTGCCGCACAACTGGCCCAGCGAGACTTGCAGCGCATGTAAGGCTTGTTTGCCAGAATCAAAGAAACCCGCGCTTGTCGCGGGTTTTTTCGTTAGAATCCACGCCCTTTTTATGAAACACGCTTCCTGGCGTTTGCGCGTTGGCGCGATGCCCTGAAGTGCCTGACGGAGGCGGACAGCCTGTTTAGCTGTTACGCCCGTGGCGACTATGCAAGACACATTGAGAATCACCGAAGTTTTTTACTCGTTGCAGGGTGAAACGCGCACGGCTGGCCTGCCCACAGTTTTTGTGCGGTTGACCGGCTGCCCTTTGCGTTGCCAATACTGTGACAGCGCCTACGCCTTCAGCGGCGGCACCCTTCGCACCCTCGACGACATCGTCGAGCAGGTTGCAGGCTTCAAGCCGCGCTACGTCTGCGTGACCGGCGGCGAGCCCTTGGCCCAACCCCATGCCATTCCCTTGCTCAAGCGCTTGTGCGATGCCGGTTACGAGGTCTCTCTGGAAACCAGTGGCGCCCTCGACGTATCGGCCGTGGATAGTCGCGTCAGCCGGGTTGTGGACCTGAAAACCCCTGGGTCGAAAGAGGCCCACCGCAACCGCTACGAAAACATCGAGCTGCTGACGCGCAACGATCAGGTCAAGTTCGTGATCTGTTCGCGCGAAGACTACGATTGGGCGGTGTCCAAGTTGATCCAATACGGCCTCGATCGTCGCGCCGGCGAAGTCTTGTTTTCGCCCAGCCATCACGACTTGAGCGCCCGCGACCTCGCGGACTGGATCGTGGCAGACAACTTGCCCGTACGTTTGCAGTTGCAATTGCACAAATATCTTTGGAACGACGAGCCGGGGCGCTGAAATGACTGAACAACTCAAAACAGAAGAAAAACGTGCGGTGATCCTGTTGTCCGGTGGCCTGGACTCGGCGACGGTAGTGGCCATGGCACGGGCCGAGGGCTATAGCTGCTACACCCTGAGTTTCGACTATGGCCAGCGCCACCGTGCCGAATTGGATGCCGCCGCTCGGGTCGCCCGTGATTTGGGCGCGGTCGAGCATAAAGTCATCGGTCTGAACTTCAATGGTATGGGCGGTTCCGCCCTGACTGACCGTTCTATCGACGTCCCCGAAGCGCCGAGTGAGGGAATTCCCGTCACCTACGTGCCAGCTCGCAATACCGTGTTTCTCTCCCTGGCGCTTGGCTGGGCTGAAGTGCTGGGTGCCCGTGACATCTTCATTGGCGTTAATGCGGTGGACTACTCCGGCTACCCGGACTGCCGTCCTGAGTTCGTCGAGGCATTCGAGCGCTTGGCCAACCTGGCGACCAAGGCGGGCGTGGAGGGGCAGGGCTTCCGCATCCAGGCTCCGCTGCAAAACCTCAGCAAGGCACAGATCGTTCAGGCCGGCGTGAAGCTGGGTGTGGACTACGGCCTTACCGTGTCTTGCTATCAGGCAGACGATAACGGCCATGCGTGTGGCAAATGCGATAGCTGTAGATTACGTGCGGACGGCTTCGCAGCGGCAGGAATCAGCGATCCAACACCTTATTTCTGATTTATTTCAAATAAGGTATTGAATAGTCCTTAAAAATCAGTATTATACGCGCACCACACAGCGGGTCGTTAGCTCAGTTGGTAGAGCAGTTGGCTTTTAACCAATTGGTCGTAGGTTCGAATCCCACACGACCCACCATTTTTAAGCAGTTTTGAAAGTCTGGAAGGCCCACGAAAGTGAGGATTTCCGGATTTTTTTTTGCCTGAAAATCAAGAGATGCGTACTTTCGACTCGATTGTCGATGTCAACTCAAGTAGTTGTGCACACAGATCTTCATATTCAGTCGCGCAGGCAACGACTTCACCTAAGAAGCCCGAGTTATCTTGTGGATTGTCCGTAACCTGATCTCCGGGTTGTTTTGCATATCGGTAATCCTGCACTTCGATGCCGAGCTCAGCGCCGACTCGTTCAATATCTGGAAGCGAGATCAACACTCCTGGCTTTGGTGCTTTAATCAGCCGAATTCCGGAGTAGCGCTGGGCAACAGGCGATTTTTCTTGAACGGCGCCAGTGACAGCCCACCTCACCCATGTGTCCCACGGGTTGAAATCTTTAAACGATAACGCCGCCAGGTCCCAAATACGCAGTCCAGCAGGACGCATGTTTGTTTCTACCGCCGCAGTGAACCCGCAACGCGAGAATATTTCGTTGTGATACGCACCGCCATTGGGCACAAGTCGCAGCATGTGATGTCCTGCCGTATCGATTTGTTGGCGGATGTCCCGTGGCAGCGGTGCGGGTACTATCTGTTGTACTTCTGCTCGATAGGTTCCCATGGTTGTTTGTTTTTCGGTGATCCACGTACACCCGGCCACATAATCCCAACTGTATTCTTGAGCATGCTCAATCAGTTCTTCGACGATAATTCCGGCGTCGTGATATTTCTCCAGATCTGACCAGATTGCCTCGCAATGTCCAAGTGACGGGACGACATAGCAACCGCGACTGTTTCCTTCGTTAGCCGGTTTTGCGAAAGCTCGCCCGCCGAGCTCAGCCACCACAGTCTGGAACTGCTCCTTTGATCGAACATGAACGCAACGGATGGGCTTGTATCCTGGCGGATGATTTGTGATCTGGGTGTCTCGGTTGCGAAAGATACGCTTGTCGAGGCCTGCAATTGCGTCGTGGGGCTCAACCCCAGGAAGCCCGAAATGCAGGGCAAGGTTTGCACCAAGCAGCACTCCTCGGTCGGAAAACGGCAGTATGCCAATCGGCTTCAGTTCGAGGCGGTCGAGTTCCAGGCATACCAATCGGGTCGATTCTTGCACGGCGTCATAAGCTAGGGTGCATGCAAACACTTCGTCGGCGGCTTGATAATCGGCGTCTTCGATTTTCTCTGTTACTAGGCTCTGTACGTAAAGTATTGTCGCAAGCACCGCATAGCGCAGGCCAATGAGACCATCGCCGCAAAACTTGTTGCGAGCTTGTCGAAGCGCGTCACGATGCGACGGTTCTCCTTCAGCCAGCCAA
>NZ_JCBCUY010000017.1:0-118422 GCF_059862705.1 Pseudomonas sp. MF08817 | reverse complement strand
CTTTCAAAGTTTCGCTGGGAAATCTTTAACAACTTCAACCACTTGCGCTGACGATCACTCGTTAGCGGGAGGCGAATTCTACAGCGTTACTCGCTGCTGTCAACACCTCTTTTTCAACTCCTTTCGGACTTCGATGACCTGAAGCTCCGCGCTGTCGAAACCTACATAACTCTTTGTTTACCAAGGAGTTTTCCGTTTCGACTGCGCTGGAAGTGGGGCGAATTATAGACAGATATAAATCGCCGTCAACCGTTAATTCAGGTTTTCTATCGAGCCAAGCAAAAAGCCCAGCAAGAGGCCCCTTCTCTATGAGAAGGGGCGCGCCCAACTTCCTTCTATATAGATAGCGACCTAAAGCACCCCTGACTCCTTCAAGGCAGCCACCACCGAAGCATCCATCCCCAACACCTGCTGGAGCACCTGCAACGTGTGTTCGCCCAACAAAGGTGGAGCATTGCGGTACTCCACAGGCGTTTCGGAAAGACGGATAGGGCTGGCGACCTGAGGAACAATGCCCGCCAGTTCATGAGGCATCTCCAACGCCAACCCACGCGCGCGAACTTGAGGGTCCGCGAACACCTGCTCCAGATCATTGATCGGACCGCACGGCACGCCCGCCTGCTCCAGTTGCAACACCCATTGCGCCGTGGTCTTGAATACTGTTGCCTGACGAATCAACGGAATCAATACCGCCCGATTGGCCACACGCTGCGTATTTGTGGCAAACCGCGCGTCATCCGCCCACTGCGGCTGCCCAGCCACCTCGGCAAACTTGCGGAACTGGCTATCATTGCCGACCGTAAGAATGAAATCGCCGTCCGCCGTCGGGAAATCCTGGTAGGGCACGATATTAGGATGGGCATTGCCCAAGCGCTTCGGCGCAACCCCTGTGGTCAGGTAGTTCATCGCTTGGTTAGCCAGGCACGCAACCTGCACATCCAGCAGCGCCATATCGATATGCTGCCCGCCGCCGTCGTGATCGCGATGGGCCAACGCTGCGAGGATCGCCACCGTCGAGTAGAGCCCGGTGAGGATGTCCGTCAACGCCACGCCGACCTTTACCGGCCCAGCGCCTTGATCGCCCTCGGGACGGCCCGTCAGGCTCATCAACCCGCCCAACCCCTGAATCATGAAGTCATAGCCGGCGCGTTTGGCGTAGGGGCCGGTTTGCCCGAAGCCTGTGATCGAGCAGTAGATCAGCTCCGGGTTCAGCGCCCTGAGCGACTCATAATCCAAACCATAAGCCGCAAGGCCACCGACCTTGAAGTTCTCGATCAGGATGTCGGATTTGGCCGCCAGCTCCCGTACCAGGCGCTGCCCCTCGGGCCGCGTGAAGTCGATGGTGACGGATTGCTTGTTACGGTTGGCCGACAGGTAGTAGGCCGCCTCGGTGGTGTTCTCACCATAGGCGTCCTTGAGGAAGGGCGGGCCCCAGGCGCGCGTGTCATCGCCATTGCCCGGCCGCTCGACCTTGATGACCTCGGCCCCGAGATCCGCGAGGATCTGCCCAGCCCAGGGGCCAGCCAACACCCGCGACAAGTCCAATACCCGAAGGTGCGAAAGCGCGCCCATGGAAGTGCTCCTATTAATAGAACGCCTGAAGACCCGTCTGTGCACGCCCCAGGATCAGCGCATGAACGTCGTGCGTACCCTCGTAGGTGTTCACCACTTCCAGGTTGACCAGGTGCCGCGCCACGCCGAATTCGTCGGAAATGCCATTGCCGCCCAGCATGTCCCGCGCCATGCGCGCGATGTCCAGGGACTTACCGCACGAGTTGCGCTTCATCATCGAGGTGATCTCCACCGCCGCCGTGCCTTCGTCTTTCATACGGCCCAGGCGCAGGCAGCCTTGCAGGGCGAGGGTGATTTCAGTCTGCATGTCGGCCAGTTTCTTCTGGATCAACTGCGTAGCGGCCAAGGGGCGGCCAAACTGCTGGCGATCCAGGGTGTATTGGCGGGCGGTGTGCCAGCAGAATTCGGCGGCACCCAAGGCACCCCAGGAAATACCGTAGCGGGCCGAGTTCAGGCAGGTGAAAGGGCCTTTCAAGCCACGCACGTCCGGGAAGATGTTCTCTTCAGGGACGAAGACGTTATCCATGACGATTTCGCCGGTGATCGAGGCGCGCAGGCCTACCTTGCCGTGGATCGCCGGGGCGCTCAGGCCCTTCCAGCCTTTTTCTAGGACGAAGCCGCGAATGTCGCCCGCGTCATCCTTGCCCCAAACGACGAAGACATCGGCAATCGGGCTGTTGGTGATCCACATCTTGCTGCCGGTCAGGCTGTAGCCACCTTCGACCTTACGTGCACGCGTAATCATCGCGCCCGGGTCGGAACCGTGGTTGGGCTCGGTCAGACCAAAGCAACCGATCCATTCGCCCGAGGCCAGTTTCGGCAGGTATTTCTGTTTTTGCGCTTCGGTGCCGAATTCATTGATCGGCACCATCACCAGCGAGGACTGCACACTCATCATCGAGCGATAGCCGGAATCGACGCGCTCGACCTCACGGGCAATCAGGCCGTAGCTGACGTAGTTCAAGCCGCTGCCGCCATACTGCTCGGGAATGGTGGCACCCAGCAGGCCGACTTCACCCATTTCGCGAAAGATCGCCGGGTCGGTTTTTTCATGGCGGAACGCCTCAAGCACCCGCGGCGCGAGCTTCTGCTGGGCGAATTGCTCGGCGGTGTCGCGGATCATGCGCTCTTCTTCGGTGAGCTGTTGATCCAGCAGCAGCGGGTCGATCCAGTTGAAGCTTGCTTTACCGGCCATGGGTTGAGTCCTCGTCATCAGGTCAAATTTCGTGGGTTGATCCTAGGCCGCCCCCGCCGATCCGGCAAACGAGGATTTTGCATACTGTTGTGCTGTTTACTCACTTCGTAATAGCCTGAAAGCACCTACCAGCAATGAATTAGTGAGATAGCTGTACATGCGCAGGAAAATACCCAGCACCACCGCCCTGGTCAGTTTTGAGGCCGCCGCGCGCCATGAAAGCTTCACCAAGGCTGCCCAAGAACTGTCGCTGACCCAAGGGGCGATTTGCCGGCAGATCGCCAGCCTGGAGGAGTTCCTCAGCGTTGAGCTGTTTCGCCGCTCCCGGCGCGGCGTAAAGCTGACCGAGGCCGGGCTTTCCTACAGCCGCCGGGTCGCCACGCAACTGGATGCGGTCGAGCGCGACACGCTGTCGGTGATGGGCCAGCAGGGCGCCAACGTGATTGAACTGGCCGTGGTGCCGACCTTTGGCACGCAATGGCTACTGCCCCGGCTCAAGGACTTCCAGCAGCAGCACCCGGAAGTCACCGTCAACTTGACCAACCGCACCCGGCCCTTCCTGTTTGCCGACACCGACTTCGACGCCGCTATCTACTTTGGTGATGCAGACTGGTCCGGCACCGAATCCCATAGGCTGATGGGCGAAAACCCGATGCCGGTGTGCAGCCCGAGCCTGCTGGGCGCGAAAGGTCAGTTGAGCGCCAAAGAAATTGCCGACCTGCCACTGCTGCAACAGACCACACGCCCCTACGCCTGGCGCCAATGGTTCAACGCCCGGCAGTTGAATATTCCCCGGGACATGACAGGGCCGCGCTACGAGCTATTCTCGATGCTGGCCCAGGCAGCCATGCACGAGATGGGTATCGCCCTGATCCCGCCGTTCCTGATTCAACGCGAATTGGCAGAGAAGCGCTTGGTCATCGCCAATGAACATTCACTACCGAGCATCAAGGCGTATTACCTGATGATTCCTGACCGAAAAGTCGAATCCGCCTCATTGCGAGCTTTCCGCGACTGGTTGATCCACCAAGCTAACAGCTACAACCCCGAAGGGCAGGGGCTTTCAAACATTAGCTGACTCCGTAGTCAGCTAAATATAATCACTACAGATATAACTAAATGTCGCCTTTAAACAAACTGTACCGATAACCAGAACAATCGTCCTACAAGCACCGTACTCATTGCCTTTGCGCCCTTATCCCGAGGTCATGTCAGCTTATTCAGCACACGGATGGGAATTTTTCTTGAATTCCGTCCTGCACCTTGAAAGCCGTGCCCTACAAGGGTTATCGCCGCATTGTTGCGACATTCGGTCACGGCATGACTTGTAGTTAATTTTCCGTCACCCGTCATAATCCCTTGAAGGGCACAAAGTTCGCCTGCAAAATGCCGCGCCCCGCCCTGAATACAGCGGGACCGTGCTGATCGGCCGCCCCAGCGCACGTGTCGTCGTGCACTGGCCTCTTAAAGAATCACAAAGCAATAAGATCCAGCAGGAGATTTGACGTGCACATTGGTGTTCCTCTCGAAACCCAGACGGGTGAAACGCGGGTTGCTGCAACCCCTGAAACCATCAAGAAGCTGATCGGCCAGGGTCATAAAGTCACGGTACAGAGCGGCGCCGGCATTAACGCCAGTGTGCTCGACAGTGCGTATGAAGCGGCAGGTGCGACCATTGGCAGCGCCAACGAGGCATTCGGCGCCGAACTGATTCTCAAGGTCGTGGCCCCTGACGACAACGAGCTGGCGCTGATTAAAAGCGGCACCGTCCTGGTCGGCATGCTCAACCCTTTCAGCAATGAAACCATCGCCAAACTGGCCGAGCGCGGCATTACAGCCTTCGCTCTGGAGGCCGCGCCGCGTACCTCCCGCGCGCAGAGCCTGGACGTGCTGTCCTCTCAGGCCAATATCGCTGGCTATAAGGCCGTGTTGCTGGCGGCCCATCACTACCCGCGCTTCATGCCCATGCTGATGACTGCCGCCGGTACGGTGAAAGCCGCCCGGGTGCTGATTCTCGGCGCCGGTGTAGCCGGGCTGCAGGCCATCGCGACCGCCAAGCGCCTGGGCGCGGTGATCGAGGCGTCGGACGTGCGCCCTGCAGTGAAGGAACAGATCGAATCCCTGGGTGCCAAGTTTGTCGACGTGCCCTACGAAACCGACGAAGAGCGCGAGTGCGCAGTAGGCGTGGGCGGCTACGCGCGGCCGATGCCGGCCAGTTGGATGCAGCGCCAGGCCCTGGCCGTGCATGAGCGCGCCAAGCAAGCGGACATCGTCATCACCACCGCGCTGATTCCGGGCCGCAAAGCGCCGGTGCTGCTGAGCGCCGACACCGTCGCGCAGATGAAGCCAGGCTCGGTGGTCATCGACCTCGCCGCGGCCCAGGGCGGCAACTGCCCGCTGACCGTGGCCGACCAGGTCATCGTCGCCAACGGTGTGACCATCGTTGGCCCGACCAACCTGGCCGGCGCCGTCGCAGCTGACGCTTCGGCGCTCTACGCACGCAACCTGCTGGACTTCCTGAAGCTGGTCTTCACCAAGGAAGGGCAGTTCGAGATCAACCTAGAAGACGATATCGTCGCCGCGTGCCTGATGTGCCGCGACGGCCAAGTCATCCGTAAAAACGCCTAAGCAGGGATTCAGACGATGGAAGAGCTTATCTCCCCCGGTATCTACAACCTGATTATCTTCGTGCTGGCTATTTATGTCGGTTACCACGTGGTCTGGAACGTCACCCCGGCGCTGCACACGCCGCTGATGGCGGTGACCAACGCCATTTCCGCGATTGTCATCGTCGGCGCCATGCTGGCCGCCGCCCTGACCGTCACCCCGCTGGGCAAGACCATGGGCACCCTGGCCGTGGCCCTGGCCGCCGTGAACGTGTTCGGCGGCTTCCTGGTGACGCGCCGCATGCTTGAGATGTTCAAGAAAAAAGCCCCGAAAGCCGTAAAAGAAGAGGCGCCCAAGTAATGAGCATGAACCTTGTCACGACGCTCTACCTGATCGCGTCGATCTGCTTCATCCAAGCCCTCAAGGGCCTGTCGCACCCCACCACGTCGCGGCGCGGCAACCTGTTCGGCATGCTGGGCATGGCGCTGGCGGTGTTCACCACCGTGGGCCTCATTTATAAGCTGGGCGCTGAACTGGCGACGGCCGGCATCGGCTATGTGATCGTCGGCCTGCTGGTCGGCGGGACTGCTGGCTCGATCATGGCCAAGCGCGTGGAAATGACCAAGATGCCGGAGCTGGTGGCGTTCATGCACAGCATGATCGGCCTGGCGGCAGTGTTCATCGCCATCGCGGCGGTGGTCGAGCCGCAGTCCCTGGGCATCGTCAAACAGTTGGGCGACGCGATCCCGGCGGGCAACCGCTTGGAGCTGTTCCTCGGCGCGGCGATTGGTGCCATTACCTTCTCAGGCTCCGTGATCGCCTTCGGCAAGCTGTCGGGCAAGTACAAGTTCCGCCTGTTCCAAGGCGCACCGGTACAGTTTGGCGGCCAGCACAAGCTCAATCTGCTGTTGGGCCTGACCACCCTGGGCCTGGGCCTGGTGTTCATGTTCACCGGCAACCTCACCGCGTTCGCCGTGATGCTGGCCCTGGCCTTCGTGCTGGGCGTGCTGATTATCATCCCGATCGGCGGCGCAGACATGCCGGTCGTGGTGTCGATGCTCAACAGCTACTCGGGCTGGGCGGCGGCGGGTATCGGCTTCTCGCTGAACAACTCGATGCTCATTATTGCCGGCTCCCTGGTGGGCTCCAGCGGCGCGATCCTGTCGTACATCATGTGCAAGGCCATGAACCGCTCGTTCTTCAACGTGCTGCTGGGCGGCTTTGGCAACACCGCCGAGGCGGCAGGCCCGGCGGGCTCGCAAGAAGCGCGGCCGGTGAAATCCGGCTCGGCGGACGACGCCACGTTCCTGCTGACCAACGCTGACACCGTCATCATCGTCCCCGGCTATGGCTTGGCGGTCGCCCGGGCGCAGCACGCGCTCAAGGAACTGACCGAGAAGCTGACCCACCGTGGCGTGACCGTGAAGTACGCGATCCACCCGGTGGCGGGCCGCATGCCCGGGCACATGAACGTGCTACTGGCCGAGGCCGAAGTGCCTTACGACCAGGTGTTCGAGATGGAAGACATCAACTCCGAGTTCGGCCAGGCCGACGTGGTGCTGGTGCTGGGCGCCAACGACGTGGTCAACCCGGCCGCCAAGAACGATCCAAAATCGCCGATTGCCGGCATGCCGATCCTCGAAGCGTTCAAGGCCAAAACCATCATCGTCAACAAGCGCTCTATGGCCAGCGGCTATGCCGGCCTGGATAACGAACTGTTCTACCTGGACAAAACCATGATGGTTTTCGGCGACGCCAAGAAAGTCATCGAAGACATGGTCAAGGCTGTCGAGTAAAACCCTGCTCCAGCGCAACACAAAAAACCCCGGCCTTGGATAGGCTGGGGTTTTTTATGCGTGTTGAAAACCCGACAAAAGGCTCTAAATGGCGGCCCTGCATTCGACCATGGTAGCGGGACGAACCGGGCACAAATCACTAGACTGCGCATCTTGCTTTCGATGCCCGAGATAATAATCCATGTACCGTGATCGTATTCGCTTGCCTTCCTTGTTCAGTAAGGTCATGAGCGCGGCTGATGCCGCCGCCCTGATCGAAGACGGCATGACCGTCGGCATGAGCGGTTTCACCCGCGCCGGCGAAGCCAAGGCCGTGCCCCATGCGCTGGCCGAGCGCGCCAAGAAATCACCCCTGAAAATCACCCTGATGACCGGTGCCAGCCTGGGCAACGACCTGGACAAAGAACTCACCGAAGCCGGCGTACTGTCGCGGCGCATGCCATTCCAGGTAGATAGCACCCTGCGCAAGGCCATCAACGCCGGCCAGGTAATGTTCATCGACCAGCACCTGTCCGAAACCGTGGAACAGCTGCGCAACAACCAGCTCAAGCTGCCGGACATCGCGGTCATCGAAGCCGTGGCCATCACCGAGCAAGGCCACATCGTGCCCACCACCTCCGTGGGCAACTCGGCCAGCTTCGCGATCTTCGCCAAGCAAGTCATCATCGAGATCAACATGGCGCACAACCCCAATCTGGAAGGGTTGCACGACATCTATATCCCCACTTACCGGCCCACCCGCACACCGATTCCGCTGGTCAAGGTCGACGACCGTATCGGTAGCACCGCGATCCCGATCCCGCCGGAAAAAATCGTCGCCATCGTCATCACCAACCAGGCCGACTCTTCATCCACGGTGTCGACGCCGGACAGCGAGACCCAAGCCATCGCCAACCACCTGATCGAGTTCTTCAAGCAAGAAGTGGCTGCCGAGCGCATGACCAACAAGCTGGGCCCACTGCAGGCCGGCATCGGCAACATCGCCAACTCGGTGATGTGCGGCCTGATCGACTCGCCGTTTGAAGACCTGACCATGTACTCCGAAGTCCTCCAGGACTCCACCTTCGACCTGATCGACGCCGGCAAGCTGGTCTTCGCTTCCGGCAGCTCGATCACCCTGTCGAACCGCCGTAACGCGGACGTGTTCGGCAACCTGGAGCGCTACAAGGACAAACTCGTACTGCGCCCGCAGGAAATCTCCAACCACCCCGAAGTGGTGCGGCGCCTGGGCATTATCGGCATCAACACCGCCCTGGAGTTCGACATCTATGGCAACGTCAACTCCACCCACGTCTGCGGCACGCGGATGATGAACGGCATTGGCGGCTCGGGTGACTTCGCGCGCAACGCGCACCTGGCGATCTTCGTCACCAAGTCGATTGCCAAGGGCGGCGCGATTTCCAGCGTGGTGCCGATGGTCAGCCACGTGGACCACACCGAACACGACGTCGACATCCTCGTCACCGAGATCGGCCTGGCCGACCTACGCGGCCTGGCGCCACGGGAGCGGGCGCGGGTCATCATCGACAACTGTGTGCACCCAGACTATCGCCAGGCGCTGAACGACTACTTCGAAGCCGCGTGCGCCCTGGGCGGGCACACCCCGCATATCCTGCGCCAAGCTCTGCAGTGGCACATCAACCTGGACGAAACGGGGCGGATGCTCGCGGTGTAGTTCACACAGTTGGCGGCTGATGCAAAAACACTTTCATCAGCCGCCGGCATCAACCCCTTTGATTGACGAAAACTGTACTGCTGTACTGGTATTTTCCTACCGAAACGTCCTACCAAAACTACCCATCCGTGCAAAAACGCACCAAATAGGTGCCGACAGGTACAGTTGCCTCATTTGCGAGCAGTACAGCCCCTATAAACAGTTAACTGGCCCCTCACAATACAGGTGAACTGTATCTAGAGAGACTTGTGCAACGAGAGGATCATTGGCATCAGTTAAACCACTACCTAATCCCGCCACAAGCGGAAGGATGTCAATCATGGAACGTACACTCAGTTCCGAACTGTTTTTTGAAGACAACGCTGTAAAAACCCAGGCTTCCATGCCTTTGCGCGTTCTCGCCAACCTGATGCTGTGGCAGCGCCGCATCTCCAGCCGCCATCAACTGGCTCGTCTGGATTCGCGTCTGCTGGCTGACGCCGGGATTAGCGAAGCACAACGCTACGAAGAGCTGAGCAAGCCGTTCTGGCGCTAACTTAGCGCTGCTGGCCCTGACCCACCGGGTCCACCGCCAGCACTGAATTGAATACACAAAGCCCGTCGCAGATCACTGCGGCGGGCTTTGTCGTTTCCGGGCTCGCAAAACCACCTGACGAATACAGTTTTAAATATCTTAAAATTGACCAGTACAATTTAATCGAACGTTCTCGTACGCCTTACGCCGTGCCGCGCGCAGAGCAAGAGGCGCTCGCTATAAATCTGCGGCCAGCCCTATCGGGCCGCCCAGACCCGGCCTAATATCCGACAAGTACGTGGCGAACGCGGCCTGGTGTGCGTCAGAGGCTCTACTCACCGCGCTAACGGCAGTGAACGTCTTTTCGGCTTATCCACAGGAGTCACCCCCATGTCCCGTCTTCGCCTGCTCAGCGCCGCAGCCTTGCTGGCTGTGGCCGCCAACGCCAGTGCCAGCAGCTTTATCGTCACCACTGACTCGATCGTCGGCGCGCTCAAGGCCACGTCCGATGCCACTTCCGATGTGTCGTCTTCGTTTCGCGATAACAAGATCGTGCAAGCGGCCCGCGACGACGCCGCCAGTTTCGTCGCCAGCGAAGGCGCCATTCGGGGGGCGAAGCTGGAAAGCGCCTTCGCCTACATCCGCCAGCAAGCGCCGCAACTGGGTGCCAGCGACGCACAATTGGCCCAGGCCATCCTGGTGATCTGAGCGCCCCGTTCGGATCGCGGCTAGCGCGATGCGGCCTGGCTCTGGCCCGGGCATTGCGCTAGCCTTGGCGCTCGCTTTTAACTGTCGAGTCCCATGCGCTTTTTCTCACCTTCGCTGATCGCTCCCGTATTGATTGCCGCCTGCTGGGCAACCTCGGCCCCCGCCCTGGACCTGACCACGCAGAACCTCGTGGTCACCGCTTACGCTTCAAGCAAAGTGACGTCAGCGCCCTTCGACCATAAACTGCTGCTCGCCGCCCAAGATGACGCTGCGGCCTTCATTGCCAGCGATGGCCAACTGCGAGGAGCGCAACTGGAGTCTGCCCTGGCCCACCTGCGGCACACCCACGCAAAACTTCGTGCCAGCGACCTTGAACTGGCACAGGCAATCCTCGTCCAATGACCACCTACGTTTTTCCGGAGCTGTTCCATGCGTAACCCGCTGATCGCTGCCACCCTTGGCCTACTCTTGTTGGCCGACGTGGCCCAGGCACAAACACTGGTAGCCACCAGTAACATCATTGTTCGCGCCTTTGGCCGCGCAATCGATTTCACCTCCGACACCACCACCTCGATCCGCGATTCGAAAGTGGTGCGCGAAGCCCACGATGACGCCGCCAGTTTCGTCGCCACCAACGGCGACATTCGCGGCGCGCACCTGGAAGCGGCCTTCGACACCCTGCGCACCCGCGTGCCCGAAGCCCGTGGTGCCAGCGACCAGGACCTCGCGCAAGCCATCCTCGCCCTGTGAGGCGGGTTGGCACCTGGCTGCTGGCCGCGGCGCTGTTGCTCCTGGGCAACAGCGCCCACGCTGCCCTGCAATTACAGCTCAAGGCCGAAGGCCTAAGCCCTGCCGAGCAGCACGCCAGCCAGGCGCTGATCGATGAAGCGATGCAGGCCCTGCCGCCGCGCTTCATCGCTCAACTCGATCGCACCATTGCTGTTGGCTGGACCGACAAGATGCCCGCTAACGCCTACGGCCAGGCGTCGCTGGTGTCAGAGCTGGACCTGAACCGCAACCTCCTGGCCACCCTCACCGATGGCAGCGCCGCCACCCGCAAGACCCAACGCCCCCACGCCACCGTGCGCCGCGAAATGCTCGCCACCGTGGTGCATGAGCTGACCCACATTTATGACCGCTCGCGCCTGTGGCCCGACGCCGAGCGGCACCTGATCCAACGCTGCACCCGCCAGAGCGACAGCGCCGGGCTGGTCGGCCTGCCGGACCAATGCCGGGGCCAGAACGCCCGGCGCTTCACCCTGAGCGACGACCCGCGCCTGCTGGACCTGGCCGGGTGGCAGCAGTACGTCGGCCGGCGCGGCGAGCGCGAGCAGCACAACCGCCAGATCGCCCGCAGCCCCGACCTCTACGAAACCAGCAGCCCCAAGGAATTCGTCGCGGTCAACCTGGAATACTTCCTCCTCGACCCCAGCTACGCCTGTCGGCGCCCGGCGCTGTACCGCTATTTCAAGGAACACTTCGGCTGGGCACCGCCCGCCAAGGCCGAATGCGCCAAGGCGTTCGCCTTCCTCAATGCCGGCAACGACTTCGCCAAGCAGCCACTGGGCCAGGTGGACCCGGAGCGCGTCTACGCCGTCGATTACCTGTTGGCCGAGGCCAACCAGAACTGGGTCAGCCGCTGGGGCCACAGCATGCTGCGCCTGGTGATCTGCGCCCCCGGCCGCCCGCGCGGGCCGGACTGCCGCCTCGACCTCGACCAACACCTGGTGCTGTCGTACCGCGCCTTCGTCGGCGACGTGCAACTATCGAGCTGGGACGGCCTCACCGGAGCCTACCCCTCGCGCCTGTTCGTCCTGCCGCTGGCGCAGGTGATCGATGAATACACCAAGACCGAACTGCGCAGCCTCGCCTCCGTGCCGCTGAACCTGTCGCGCCGCGAAGTCGAAGAAACGGTCGAGCGCGCCGCCGAGATGCACTGGAGCTACGACGGCAACTACTACTTCCTGTCCAACAACTGCGCCGTAGAGAACCTCAAGCTGCTGCGCACCGGCAGCAACAACCCTGAGCTCACCGGCCTGGACAGCATCCTGCCCAACGGCTTGCTGGAAGTGCTCAAGGGCCGCGGCCTAGCCGACACCAGCGTGCTCGACGACCCACGCGAAGCCTTGCGCCTGGGTTATCGCTTCGACTCTTTCCGCGACCGCTACCAGGCGATGTTCGAGGTGCTGAAAAAACACCTGCCCATCCCCCAGGGCACGGTCGAAGACTGGCTCTCCCTCAGCGCCGCCGAACGCCGCCCCTGGTTCGACCGCGCCGACCTGCGCACCAGCGCCGCGCTGTTGCTACTGGAACAGGCGAGTTTCCGCCGCCAATTGCTGCTGGCCCAGGACGAGGTCAAGCAGCGTTACCTGGGCGCCCGCGACCTGAAAAACGGCGGCATGGAGAAGGCCAACCAGACCTTGCAGCAGATCCTCGCCAACAGCGGCTTTCTCAGCCGCCCAGCGGAACTGCTCGACAGCAGCGGCTACGGTTTGCCGCAACCGAGCGAGTGGCAACGCCTGGAATCCCAGAGCAGCCTGCGCCAGAAGCAACTACAAGCCCTGACCGGCGATCTGGACAAGGAAGTGCGCGCCTTGCTCGAACCCAGCCGCGCCGCCGAAATCGCCGCCAACGAGGCCAACGTCAAGTACGTGGGCGAGCATTTGCGCGCACTGCACAAGGCTGCCGGTGGCCTGGAACTGCCCTGATCCTACAGCGCAAGAAACCTCCTACAGCCTTGAGCGGCAAAGGTTGACAACATTTATCAGTGTGCCACTATTCCGCCGTTATTTAGCGGGCTTTACGCCAGCAGTTTGGCGCCTGTCACCGGGTTTCGCCCCGGCAGCGCCGCCAAGCACTCACCCTCTTTTTGAAGTGGTTGCCTGACCCCTCCAGGCAATGGCCAGCACGCATGTTTTATGGGTTTCGGTAGGTATATATGGATGTAGCCGGTGACGACCGTGCGTACGCGTGGCAACTCGACGAACAGCTCTGGGCGCAAACAGGCGACAGCACCTTCACCCTGGTGAAGGTCGCTGGGGTGACGCCTGACGCCGATCTGGTCGATCTGGACTACGCCGTCGGGGCCAAACGCGCCCCGTCGAGCAGTACAGATACCTACTTGCCTGCCGATTTTGCCTTCTGCCCCCTTACTGGCCAGAAGCTCACCCCCGTGGCCTATCAGAAAGACCGCCGCTGGCTGCCGCCCTATGGCAATGGCAGCGGCCGCCGGGTGGTCGATGACGAATGCGACCTGGACAGCGCCGAGCGCACCCTGGCCAGCCTCTACCAGCACTTGCTCGCCAGCCCCGGCCGCGACCTGGACAGCAGCAAACAAGCCCTCGCTGCGCCACGCAAGAACGGCCTGAATTTCTTTGTCGGCCAATTGGGCGGGCACCGCGACGCCTTGTTCAGCCTGAGCCGGGAAGGGGGCCTGTTCCTCTGGCAGCGCGGCTCGCACAAATGGCTGGCGGTATTGCCGCGCACCACGCCCATCGGCCGCACCAGCCTGGAAAACTGGGCCTGGGGTGTGGCGCTGCAAGGCGAAGGGCGCGAGCAAAAACTGATTGTGGCCGGTGACGAAGGCGCGACGCGGGTCAGCGTCGATCCGCTGGCCCTCAGCTACCAAGTGGACCGCTGCGCCGGCCGTGCCCTCGGCGCGCCAGGGGATTTGGCCGAGCACACCTTCGTGCCGCTGGCCCTGGCCGACGGCAGCGTGTGCCTGGCCAGCCCCGGCGCCGAGGGCGGCTGGACCCAGCACCCGGTAGCCAACGCCACGGCAGCGCAGATGAACCGCCTCTCGGCGCCGCTGCGCGACCCGGCCTCGCGGCGCCTGCTATGGATCGGCGAGCAGGGCTACCTGGTGGCGCAACTGGGCGAAAGCGTGCAGGCCCAATGGCTGCCGTGGCCCATCGGCGCCACGGCCAAACCCGAACTCGGCCCGCCGTTCCTCGACGGCTACGGCTGGTGGCAACTGCTGTTCGACGCCGACGGCCAGAGCTACCTACGACTGGGCTCGCAGGAACGCCGCACGATCAAAGGCACACGCCTTGGCACCGGCCATTTGAACTACATGTTCAACGTGCGCCTGGACCAGCCCTGGGACGAGCACGACGAACACAACAACCCGATGACACGGGAAGTGCGCTACCCGTTCATCGAGTTCAGCCGCGACAGGCTGCTGCTGTCGTTGCGGGTCAACCGTGACAGCGGCAGCGTGCAGAGCCTGTTTGACAGCGATGCCGCCGTCGATAGCGAATTTTGCCTGGAACGCATCGGCGAAGTGGCCCTGCGCCTGCCGCTCAAAGTCAGCAAACCCTGGAACGCCCAGTGGTTCTTTTTCGATCAGGCCTTGTGGCTGTACATCGACTCATCCGGAGCACTTTTTCGATGGAAGGCATAAGCCTGTTGCTACGCCGTGGCCTGTTGATCGTCCTGAGCCTGGCCAGTGGCCTGGTTGCCGCCGAGCCTGTGCGCCAGGTGTTTTTGGTGCAGAACTCCGGCTGGATGGAGCCCTTCTACCTGGACCCGGCGTCGCCCTTCAAACCCCTGGTGATCCAACTGGCCGCTGCCGCCGCCGGCAGCAGCGAAGTGGTGATCGGCGGCTTCAACCAGGCCGACGCCCAGCACCCTTCGCCGGACTGGAAATTCCGCGGCCCGGGCACCCACGCCAAGTTGGCCGAGAGCGTCAACAACCTGGCCCTGGCGCGCAAAGCCAGCGGCGCCTACGCCGACACCGACTTCAAGGAAGCGCTGATGGCGGCGATCACCACCGGCCTGGAAGGGCGCGAAGGGATCGTCTGGATCATCACCAACAACAAGAACAGCCCCAACAACAGCGGCGAAACCCAGGCCAAGAACCGCGAGTTCTACGACCTGCTGCACAAAGAAGCGGTGATTAGCCGCATCGCCGCGTTCCCGCAGAAAATGCCGGTCAAGGGCACTAACTACGAAGCCAACGGCCTGATGATCTACGCCCTGGCCTACGGCGCGAAGGCCGGCGTGGCCTTGGAGCAAGTGCTGGCCCAACCGGCCCTGGCCACGTTGCTCAACGACGACCGCGTGCGCCTCAAGCCGTTGACCGAAGCCGCCGTGCGCTTCATCCCCACGGGCGTGAAAGACACCCCCGACGTCAGCGCCGAACTGGCCGGCGACCAACAAACCGTGATCCTCAACGTCAAGGTCGATGGCTCGGCGAAAACCGCCGTGCTGCTGGGTAAGTTCGAGAACCAGTTCAACCCCTACCAGATCCACGACGCCAAGATCGACATGCGCCTGGACATGCCCGGCGAAGCCTTGCAGTCGAGCATTTCCCTGGATCGCCTGACCGACCTTGAGCCCGGCGCCCGTTCACCGGAGCTGGCCATCAGCCTGCAATTGCCGCCGCTGCCGTCCCAGTGGTCCAGCGAAGTGCTGTTCTCCAGCGGCTATTCACGCGCCGGGGCGATTGAAGTGCGCCTGAGCGAGCAGCAACTGCGCATTTCCCAGCAATTCGTCGCGCGCATGAACGAACTCTTCCCCGGCGACGCCTTGCCCGACGTGTTCGTGCCGTCCAACGAAGCCGGCGCCTCGGCCACCCGCCTGCCCATCGAACTGCGCATCAGCTACCCGCTGGGGCCGGTGTTGCTGCTGTTCGGCCTGTTCGTGCTATTGCTCGCCGGCCTGTTGCTGGCCAAGGCCCTGATCGCCGGCAAGAAGTCCTTCACCGTGATCGTCGAAGGCCTGGCCCAGAATTACCCGCTCAAACCGTTCAGCAGCGCCAGCGTCTACGACGCGCAGCAGAACAAAGTGGCGACCCTCAAGCGCGGCCTGTTCGGCGCCAAGCTCGAGAACAAATCGCCCGACATTGCCGTACGCCTCAAGTAACCCCTATCAGCACCCAAGGAAAATTCACCGATGGCCCAAACCAGCGCATTGCCAGCCCCGATTGAAAGCGAAGCCCCCGCGGCCGCCGTCACCACGACCACCACCCTGAGCGTGCCGACGCCGGGCGGGCTGGACCTGGGCCCGAAAAAAGTCGATAGCCGCGATGCGCTGATCGGTGTGGCCGTGCTGGTGGTGCTGGCAATCGTCTTCTTCGTCATCAAAAACGCCTACGCCAACTGGCGCGTGCGCGAGCGCGTCGCGCCAAGCCGCGCCAACGCCTCGGGCTGGTTCCTGTTCCTGGGCCTGCTGATGGTTTCGGCGATGGCGGTGCTGGCGGTCATCAATTCCGGGCAGTTCCTGGTGCCGCTGTACCTGGCCCCGCTGGGCGGCGTGGCGCTGCTGTCGCTGATTGCCTGGTTAATGACCTTTTCGGCCAAGCGCTAAGCCCCCTGTGGGCGCCTGGCTTGCCGGGCGCCTGCCAGAAACAGATAAACGCCGAGAACAAGGCCAGCCCAACGTGGGCTCATGGAGTTTCAGATGAACGAGAACGAACAGGTCAACGGCCAGGCAACCGCCGCCAAACAGGTCAGCGAGAAAATCCATCCCACGTTGTTCATCGCCCTCGGCGGCACCGGCATGAAGATCAACATCCGTCTGCGCCGGCGCATCCTCAACGCCATCTGGGGCGGTAATACCCAGATCCAGAACATCTCCGATTTCCCCTTGGTGCAGTTCATCAACCTGGACCTCGATTCCGGCGAAGTGACCCAGGACGGCAAGTCGATCAAGACCGACGTGCTGGCCGAGCAAGTGGCCTTCACCGCCGAAGAAAAAATCATCGAACAGCTCAACCTGAGCAAATACACCCACTCCCTGGACGAGCTGAACAAGCACCGCGAAGTGGCCGAGTGGTTCCCGCTGACGCCGGAGAAAATCCGCGAACTGGGCATCGACCCCTCCAAGGGCGCCGGGCAGATCCGCGCCCTGTCGCGCCTGTACTTCTATGACAAGTACCCGCTGATCCGTAACAAGCTGCGCGACAAGGTCAGCCGCCTGCTGAGCAACATCGGCAGCGGCGCCGACAAACTGAAAAAACTGGGCCTGGAGATCGACCCCGGCAAGATCCGCATCGTCATCGCCGGCTCCATCGCCGGCGGCACCGGCTCCGGTGCGTTCCTGGACATGGGTTACCTGGCCAAGGCGATCCTCAAGGAAAACAACATCACCGGTAAGGTTGACCTGTTCAGCGTGATGCCGGGCGGCTTCCTCAGGCACAACAGCGACCGCGTCCAGGCCAACGGCTACGCGGCGCTGATGGAGCTGGAAACCTGCATGCGCGGCGCGCCGCTGCTCAAGCACTGGGACGCCAAGGACAACCTGTTCATCGACTCGCGGCCCTTCGATGACGTGTACTTCATCGACAACACCAACCTGTGCCTGTCCAAGACCGAGAACCAGGAAGACATCTACGAGATGCTCTCGGACGTGCTGTTCACCGACTTCACCTCCCAGGATTTCGCCAACAAGAAGCGCTCCATCGCCGTCAACCAGAACCAGTTCAAGATCCGCAACTACATCGTCGGCTTGCCCCAGGACTACGGCGACGACATCCAACTGACTTTCCCCTGCGCCTACTCCTCCGTGGGCCAGGCTGTGCTGGACACCCAGATCGACGCGCGCAAGAACGTGCGCCTCAATCGCCAGGTGCAGCAGATGCTCAAGGCGTTCTTCGGCGTGGCCAACGCCAGTGCCAACGGCAACCGCCCCACCGACAAAGAGCGCGACGAGTTCCTCAAGGAACAGCTCAACGTCACCCCGCGCACCTTCACCGAGCTGCCGGACTTCCTCTCCAAGGTCGAACTGACCCTGGCCACAGGCGAGTTCACCCACTACCAGATCGCCGACGATCTGCTGCAAGTCGAGGGCGATAACAGCGTTACCGCGCAGATCGAGCACAAGGTCGAAACCCTGTTCGAGCGCCTGCAAAACGGCGGCGCCGACAAGGACCAGTGGCTGACCCACGTGCGGGAAATCCAGCAGCAACTGGAACGCGACACCAAGGGCAGCAGCATCGACAGCGCCGAGCGCAACCACGAAGTGCGCATCAAGGAAAACCGCCAGAAACGCCTGGCCGCCCTGGTGCAAGAAGACGCCTTGCCGGAAAAACTCTTCCGCCGCCTCGACGACGACGAACGCGGTGGCCTGGATTACACCCTGGCGCTGGTGGAGATGCTCAAGGATCGCCTGGAAAACGGCAGCAACGGCATCATCCCGGCCCTGGAAAAGAACGCCGCGCGCTTCAAGGAGCTGTCCGAGAAGCTGGAATCCTCGGAACTGGCCCGCGAATTCGAACGCCTCAAGGAAACCACCGGCAAAGGCCTGCTGGCACGCCTGAGCGGCAAGGAAAAACAAGCCGAGACGGTGCTCACCCAGGTCAAGGACACCCTGCGCGAAAGCCTGCTGTTCTACGTGCGCCACGTCGCGGCCCGCGAAGCGGCGCAACTGCTGCGTGAGATCTCCGAGTGGCTGGGCAACAAAGCCTCGGTGGACCACAACGGCCGCGCCATCTGGAACGGCTTCGTCGGCCGCCTGCAAGACGGGCGCAACGCGGTGGACAGCCTGCTGCGGCGCATCGACACCGACATCGCGAAGATCGACGCCAGCATCAAGGAAGAACACGCCACCCTGATCCAGCTCAAACTGGTGCAGGGCGGCGAGGAAGAGCCGGTGGACGGCCCGCAGGTACGCGAATGGGCCAAAGACGCCTTCAAGGATTTCGGCGGCTCCAAGACCCTGTTCGACAAACTGCAAACCGACAAAGGCCAGGAAGAACTGCTGGGCAAGCTGCGCAACAAAGCCGTGCAGCAGATGCCGCCGCAAAAAGTCGGCACCGACCCGCTGCTGGTGGCCCTCAGCGCCCTGACCCCGGACGAGCAACGCGAGAAGTTCCGCCTGCTGCTGCAACGCGCCATGCCGTGGGTGCCACTGAGCGGCAATGGCGGCTTTGAGACCGACAAGGACAGCTTCACCTGCCTGATCGGGGTGAATGACGCCGGCGAGTTCAAGCGTATGTACGGCGCCATGATTGGCCAGTGCCTGCCCACCGGCACCGGCATGACCGCCGGGCAGATCGACTTCGTGGAGTCGGGCACCCCCGGCAAGTTGATCTGCTACACCGAACTGAGCGGCTTCCCGGTGCCGGCGCTGACGCCGATGTCCACCTACGAGGCCTGCTACAGCAAGGAAAGCGAACGCATCCCGCTGCATGTGCACAAGCGCATCAGCCAATTCGTGCAGCCGATCCAGTTCAGCCAGGAGGATTACCGCAAGTTCGCCGAGGACTTCAAACTCTACCTGCACTGCGTCGGCCTGGGCGTGCTGAGCCGCGCCAAGAACGGGCGCTACGAGTTCGTGCTCGACCAGGACTACTTCTCGGTGGGCGACGAATTCGCCATCCGCCAGAGCGGCATCAGCTCTAACCAGCACCGCGACATCGAAGAGCAACTGCGCAAACGCGTAGCGGCCCTGAGCACGCCGCTGCAAATGGCTGCGCTGCATGTGCTGTTCGACGATTACGCCCGCAACGCCTACCGCGCCAACATGCGCCTGGACATCAAGGGCCGCTCCACCCTGGCGCGCACCTTCCCGAACAAAATCGCCGAACTGCTGAAAAAAGAATACGAACAGCGCCTCAAGCGCCTGGCGCCGGACACCGCTGAGCAACTGATCCAACAGGCCAAGGGCCTACTGGCGCAGTTCGCCGAGCCGATCGACGGCTCCCTGGGCGATGTCTATGTCGACGAAGTGCACAAAGAGCACGGCGAGAAAATCGCCCTGCGCAAAGAGTTCTTCACTGCCGGTTGGCTCGAAAGCCTGCTCAACCCGGTAGCGGCGGCGCCTGCCCAGGCTCCGGGCATGCCTGCCGCACCGGGCGCGGCCGTACCGCCACCGCCGGGCGGCCCGGGCATGGCCCCGCCACCGCTCAACGTGCCGCAGTTCAACTACCACCTGAGCGTCAGCGGCACCAACTACGGGCCGTACACCGTCGCGCAGTTGCAGCAATACGTGCAGACCGGGCAAATCACCCGCGACAGCCAGTTGTGGCGTGAAGGCATGGCCGCATGGGCGAGCGCCGGGCAGATGCCTGAGCTGGCGCACCTGTTCGCCCCGGCTGTCGGCGGCCCGCCCGTCGCCTTCGGTGCCGCACCGCCGCCCGCTATCTGAACCGAGACCTGAGCCCTATGTCCGTGTCTGCAAAAACCGCCGGGTTCCCCGCCACCTGCGCCAACAGCGCCTGTGGCAAGGCGCTCTGCGGCCCGGTGAAACACTGCCCGTTCTGCGGTGTGGCCGCTGTCGTGGCGCCCACGCCCAAGGCACCGCCCGCAGTGGCGCCAGTGGTCAAGCCTGCCGCGCCGGTGGCCAAGGCCGAAACGCCGGCACCGGCGTTGGAATTCGATATCAAGCAGGTGGAAAAACCGCCCGCCGCCAAGCCAGTGCCAGCGGCGAAAGCCCCTGCACCCGAGCGGCCGCCCACCGCCAACGTGCAACCCTTGCCGCCCTCCGGGCGCGGCATGAAGAAAGTGCTACTGGGCGTGATGGTGCTCGGTGCTGTGAGCAGCTATTGGCTTTACCAAACCGGCGCCCGCCAAACCCAGCAGCAGTTCGAGCAGCACGTGCAGGCCGCCAATGATTGCCTGCGCAGCAACCAGTACAGCTGCGCCCTGGAAAACGCCGAACAGGCCCTGCAAAAGGACAGCAAAGACCCCCGCGCCGTGAGCCTGCTGCAACGGGCCCAGGCTGGGCTTGAGCGCGAGCAGCAAGCGCAACAGGCGCAAAAAGCCGCCGAAGCCGCGCGGCTGGCCGCACAAGAACAGGCCAAGCGCGACAAACTGGCCAAGGACGCCGACCGCGAGCGCGAACAACAACAGCGCGAGTTGGACAAGCGCCTGCAAGAACAGCAAAAAATGCTCGCCGACAAACTGCGCGAACAACAGCAGCAAAACTCCCTGCCGACCACCCGGCCCGTCGCCCCGCGCCAGAACAACAGCGGCGCCAACCCCGGTGTGCTCGGCCAATCCCTGGAGCAGGCCAAACGGGCCCTGGGGCGCAAGGATTACCAATCGGCTATTGCCGTGGCCAACGTGGTGCTGACCATGGACCCAGGCAACCGCCAGGCGCTCAACATCATCCGCCAGGCCGAACAACAGCGTACCCAGGCCCTGAACCGGACCACCATCGAATGATGAGCCGGACCGTGCCTGCCCCTTTTCGCCCCTTAAGGAAGTGACTCGATGACCGCTACCCGCCGCCCTTCAAACAAGCGTCTTCTCGTCCTCGGACTGGTTTCCCTGTTCGGCCTGCAAAGCTGTGCCAACGTCGATATGGACCCAACCAAGTGGAGCGGCGGTGACTGGGTCAAATGTGGCTTGGCCATCGCCGGCGCCGCCGCTGCGGGTGCCGCCGTGAGCGGCAAGAAGGATCGCGGCACAGGCGCAGCCCTGGGCGGCGCGGCAGGGCTGGCGGTGTGCTTTGTCATCAACGCCAAAACCGTGCAGACCCAGAGCAGCCAGCAAGTCGAAGACCAATACAAGGCCGCCGGCAAGCGTGTGACCAGCGACCCGCAACTGGTCAGCTACCAGACCAGCATCAAACCCGGCGCCACCGTCAAGCGCGGCCAGCCGATCCAGATCGTCTCCAACATCGTTGCCATCAACGGCAGCCAGCAGGCGGTCAACGAGATCAAGGAACAAGTGCGCCTCTACGAACCGGGCGCCACCACGCCGTTCAAGGAAGGCACCAAAGTCGCCAACCAGACCACCGGCAGCGGCGGCTACGAGAACACCTTCACCGTCAACCTCGACGACCAGGTGCCCCAAGGCGTCTACCGCGTCGAAACCTCGGTGCTGCTCAACGGCAAAGCCGTCAACACCCGCAGCAATGACCTGCAATTGGTAATGATCGACGCGGATACCTACCAGTTCGCGTACCTGGACTGATAATCGGCACCAGCACCTCTGTGGGAGCGGGCTTCTGTGGGAGCGGGCCTTGACCGCGATGGCAGTGGGCCAGGCAGTAGAGGTGTGTGGGGTGTACCGGCGCCATCGCGGGCGGGCCCGCTCCCACCGTTGAACGGTGGTGCGGGTGAGGCTTTCATTTTTCCGCTGTGGGACCGGGCCTGCTCGCAATGGCGGCACGGAATGGCGGTGACGAGTGGTAGAGGTAAGACCGTTGCCCCTACAAAAGCAGCGGGCTGAGCCCTACCGTTTGCTACAACACTTCCTGCGCTTCCCTGGGCAAATGTTCATCCAGGTGCAGCCAAGGCAAACGGCTTTGCGTCCAGATATGGCGGTCGGCGGGGGCCAGTTGGGGGTGGTCGAGGGTGGCGACGGTCACGTCGATGCTGTCCGGGCTCAGTTGGGTCACCAACGCCACATGGGCGCCACAGCGTGCACAGAAGTACCGCACACACCCCGGCGAAGATTCGTACCGCGCCGGCGTGCCCGTCAGCCATTCAAAGGCGCGGCCGGGCAGGGTGATCCAAGTGGTCACGATGCCACCACTGACCCGCCGGCAAATCGAACAGTGGCAATGGGCAATGTCCTTGAGCGGCCCCATAAACCGATACCGCAACCCGCCGCACTGGCAGCCACCGGTGTGAAGCTCAGCAATCTCCATATCTCCGATCTCCAATAGAAAATTTTCCTACTCAAATAATGGATGCTATCCGACAGACAGCCGTCCACTCCTTTGCTCCGCGAAAGCTGGCTGAAAGCTTGCCCTATTAGGATCGCCTCCACTACCGGCACCAGACCGGTTGGCCAAACGCGCCATTGCAGCGCACGCGGCCCAATTAACAACAACAATGGTGATTCTGATGTTCACTCCTATGCGCCTGACCCCTACTCCCCCCGTAAGCCCCGTGCTCGCCGTTCTGCGCTGACCGCCCCCCCGGTTCGCCTTTCCCCTAGCCGCGCTACGCCTGGAGTATTCCTATGCTGACTTTCCTTGGCTTTGCCATGGTCATCACGTTCATGTTCCTCATCATGACCAAGCGCCTCTCCGCGCTGATCGCCCTGATTATCATCCCGATCGTTTTCGCCCTGTTCGGCGGTTTTGCGCCCAAGATCGGCCCGATGATGCTCGAAGGCATCACCAAACTCGCCCCGACCGGGGTGATGCTGATGTTCGCCATCCTCTATTTCGCCCTGATGATCGACTCGGGCCTGTTCGACCCGGCCGTGCGCAAGATCCTCAAACTGGTCAAGGGCGACCCGCTCAAGGTTTCGGTGGGCACCGCGGTGCTGGCCCTGGTGGTGTCGCTGGACGGTGACGGCGCCACCACTTACATGATCTGCGTGGCCGCCATGCTGCCGCTGTACAGCCGCATCGGCATGAGCCCGCGGATCATGGCCGGGCTGATTATTCTCGCCGGCGGGGTGATGAACATGACGCCCTGGGGCGGCCCCACGGCGCGGGCGGCCAGTGCGCTGCATGTCGACCCGTCGGATATTTTCGTGCCGATGATCCCGGCGATGCTGGCCGGTGTGGTGGCAATCCTGGCGATTGCCTACTTCTACGGTAAGCGCGAGCGCGCGCGCCTGGGCGAATTGCACCTGGTGGGCGACGAAGTGGACCACAGCGAAATCAGCGTTTCCCAGTTCCCGGACGCCCGCCGGCCGAAGTTGATCTGGTTCAACGGCGCCCTGACCCTGGGCCTGATGGGCACCCTGATCGCCGGCCTGCTGCCGCTGCCGGTGCTGTTCATGGTGGCCTTCAGTATCGCGATGATCGTCAACTACCCCTGCCTGCAACAGCAGAAGGACCGCGTCGCGGCCCATGCCGGCAGCGTGCTGGCGGTGGTCGGGCTGATTTTCGCTGCGGGCATTTTCACCGGAATTCTGTCGGGCACAGGCATGGTCGATGCCATGTCCAAGAGCCTGTTGGCGGTGATCCCGGAGTTCCTCGGCCCGTACCTGGCGGTCATCACGGCGCTGGTGAGCATGCCGTTTACTTTTTTCATGTCTAACGACGCTTTTTATTACGGCGTATTACCGGTTTTGGCCGAAGCCGCCAGCCATTACGGCATCAGCGCCGTGGAAATGGCCCGCGCGTCCATCGTCGGCCAACCCGTGCACCTGCTCAGCCCCTTGGTACCGTCCACGTATTTGCTGGTGGCACTGGCCGGAATCGAGTTTGGCGACCATCAACGCTTCACCTTGAAGTGGGCAGTGCTGGTTTGCCTGTGCATAATGTTTGCCGCTTTGCTGATGGGGATTTTTCCGCTGTTCAGCACTCTATAAGCCCTACATTCACTACGCCGGGTCTAGACTTTGGGTTCTCAAGGTTCAGGCCCGTCGCGGTTTAACACTCGCTCAAAGGAATACACATGGAATGGCTGACCAACCCGGAGATCTGGGTTGCCTTCTTCACACTGACCGCCCTGGAAATCGTCCTGGGCATCGACAACATCATCATGATCTCGATCCTGGTCAGCCGTATGCCCAAGCATATGCAGGCCCGCACGCGGATCTTCGGCCTGGCGCTGGCGATGGTCACGCGCATCCTGCTGCTGTTGTCGATCACCTGGGTCATGCGCCTGACCGCCGACCTGTTCCACGTCGCCGGCCACGGTATCTCCGGGCGCGACCTGATCCTGTTCTTCGGTGGCCTGTTCCTGCTGTGGAAAAGCTCCCAGGAGATGTACCACGCCCTGGAAGGTGAAGACGAAACCCACGACGAGCCGACCGGCAAGGGTGGCAACTTCATCTACACCATCATCCAGATCGCCATCATCGACATCGTGTTCTCCCTGGACTCGGTCATCACCGCCGTGGGCATGGTGTCCCATGTGCCGGTCATGGTCGCCGCGATCGTCGTCGCCGTGCTGGTGATGATGTTGGCCGCGGGCACCATCAGTAACTTCATCGACAAGCACCCGTCGCTGAAGATGCTGGCGCTGTCGTTCCTGCTGGTGGTGGGTACGGTGCTGATCGCCGAAGCCTTTGCAGTGCATGTGCCAAAAGGCTACGTCTACTTCGCCATGGCGTTCTCCCTGGCCGTTGAAGCGGTGAACATCAAAATGCGCACCGCCATCGCCAAGAAGAAAAAGCAGACCGACCCGGTGAAACTGCGCAAGGACATTCCGGGCCAGTAAGGGCTGGCGGGCAAAGCCTTGAAACCCTGTGGGAGCGCCGCCCGGCCCGCTCCCACAGGGGGCTTGCCTAACAGCTTTTTCACCCGCCCCCACATGACACTTTTGTTTCAAACCCTTCTTTAGCTATGCAATGCTGGCGCCTCGCCGGTAAGCCGACTACAGCTTAAATACACAATGTAGATCTTGCGCTGCACCGTTCACTTAGCCCCGTTGGGGCATTCCGCCACAGGGGGCCTGAACATGCTGACCCTGCTCAATCTGCTTTCCGCCGTGACTTTGCTGATCTGGGGCACGCACATCGTGCGCACCGGCATCCTGCGGGTCTACGGCTCCAACCTGCGCCACGTGATCGGCCAGAACATGGCCAGCCGCCCGTTGGCCTTTGTCGCCGGCATCCTCGTCACCGCCATGGTGCAAAGCAGCAACGCCACGGCGATGCTGGTGACTTCGTTCGTCGGCCAAGGCCTGATGGCGTTGACGCCCGCCCTGGCCACCATGCTCGGCGCCGACGTCGGCACCGCGTTGATGGCGCGGGTACTGACCCTGGACCTGTCGTGGCTGTCGCCGCTGCTGATTTTCCTCGGGGTGATTTTCTTCCTGTCGCGCAAGCAGACCCGCGTCGGCCAGATGGGCCGCGTGGGCATTGGCCTGGGCCTGATAATCCTGGCCCTGCAACTGATCGTCGAAGCCGCCGCGCCCATCACCCAGGCCCAAGGTGTGAAGGTGGTGTTCGCCTCGCTGACCGGCGACCTGCTGCTCGATGCCCTGGTGGGCGCACTGTTCGCGATGGTCTCGTATTCCAGCCTGGCCGCCGTGCTGCTCACCGCCACCCTGGCCGGCGCCGCCGTTATCAGCCTGCCCGTCGCCATTGGCCTGGTGATCGGCGCCAACATCGGCAGCGGCATATTGGCGTTCCTGAGCACCAGCATGCAGAACGCGGCCGGGCGCCAAGTGGCCCTGGGCAGCCTGTTGTACAAACTGATCGGCCTGCTGCTCATCATCCCGGTGCTCGACCCCCTGGTGAACTGGATGGACAGCCTGGACCTGAGTACCCAAGGCCTGGTGATCGGGTTTCACCTGCTCTACAACACCACCCGCTGCCTGCTGCTATTGCCCACCGTCGGGCCGATGGCGCGGCTATGCGCCTGGCTGCTGCCCGAGCGCCCGGAGGCCAATGGCCTGGCCCGCCCGCGCCACCTCGACCCAACTGCGCTGGCCACCCCCAGCCTGGCCCTGGCCAATGCCGCGCGGGAAACCCTGCGCATGGGCGATTTGATCGACAACATGCTCGAAGCCATGCTCGACGTGCTGCGCGGCAAACACACCGCTGTGACCCAAGAAGTACGGCGCCTGGGCGAGGACGTCGAGGCGCTGTACAGCGCGATCAAGCTGTACCTGGCGCAAATGCCCCGCGAAGACCTCAGCGAAAATGACAGCCGGCGCTGGGCCGAGACGATCGAACTGGCGATCAATCTCAAGCTGGCGGGGGATTTGATCGAACGCATGCTGCGTAAGCTCCAGCAGCAGAAAACCGCCCAGCGCCGCTCGTTTTCCGACGTGGGCCTGGAGGAGTTGGCCGACCTGCACAGCCAATTGATGGCCAACCTGCGCCTGGGCCTGTCGGTGTTCCTCAGCGCCGACAAGGAAAGCGCCCGCCAATTGCTGCGCGAAAAACGCCGCTTTCGCGCCCAGGAACGGCGCCTTGCCCACGCCCATGTCAGCCGCTTGCAACGTAAAATCGTGCAAAGCCTGGAGACCAGCTCGCTTCATTTGGAACTGATCGCCGACATGAAACGTCTCAACTCACTCTTCTGCAGCAGCGCCTACGTGGTGCTGGAAACCGCCGACACTGGAGCACTGGCGGTGGACGAGGTGAGTGACGTCACTCATTCACCTTGATCGTCTAGGCTGTAGCCGCTTATGTAGCCGCCAGGAACCCTTTCATGCGCTGTCTGCTGTTCGCTTGCCTGTTGCTCGCCACCACCCCAAGCCTTGCCCTTGACCGCTTCCAGGTCGAGGGCTACATGCTGCCCAACGGCCTGCAAGTGCTGCTTAAACCGGGCACGCAAAAGGGCCACGTGGCGATTCGCCTGGTGGTGGGCGTGGGCATGGACGACTTCAGTTGCGCCGACAAAGAGCTGCCGCACCTGCTGGAGCACTTGTTGTTCAGCGGCATCGACGCCAGCGGCGAAGGCGGCCTGGAAGAACGCATGCAAGCCCTGGGCGGCGAGTGGAACGCCTACACCAGCAACGCCGATACCACCTTCGTGATCGAAGCCCCGGCGAAAAACCAGCGCAAGGTCCTCGACCTGCTGCTGGCGCTGCTCACCGAAACCCGCCTCGACGACCCGGCGGTGGCAGCCGCCAAGCAAGTGGTCGAGCGCGAGGACGGCGGCCATTACTCGCACTTGCAGCGCTGGCTCGACCGCCAGGACATCGGCCACAAGGCCAGCAATCAACTGGCGGTGGAACTGGGCCTCAAGTGCGCCGAGCGCGCCGAGGTCCACGACCTGAGCCGCGAACAACTGGAGCAGGTGCGCCAGCACTGGTATGCGCCCAACAACATGACCCTTATCGTGGTCGGTGACCTCGATCGCCTGCTGCCGGCCTACTTGGAGCGCACCTTCGCCGAACTGGACCCGGTGGACCCCAGCGAGCACCCGCCTCTGGCACAGATCGAGCATAACGCCGCCGCCCAGCGCACCTTGTTGCGAGGCTGGGTCGGCAATGGCGCCAAGCTGCACTGGCTGTTCCCCGAGCCGGCCCTGGACGACCAACCCTACGAAACCCTCGACCTGCTCAAGGACTACCTGGGCTGGGCGCTGTACCGCCAATTGCGCCTGGCCCACGGCTTGTCCTATGGGCCGTGGAGCGAGCGGGAAGTGTTTGGCGACACGGTGTTCCTCAGCCTGGGCGCCGACCTCGCGCGCGATGACGTGCCCAAGGCCCGGCAAGTGCTCAAGGCGCTGCAAGCCGACTTGTTGCAAAACGGCCTCGACCCGGCCACCTTCGCCCGCCTGCAACAAGCCGCCGTCGCCCGCCAGGCCTGGGCGGTGCAGGGCAATAGTGCGTTGGCCGACTACTACTGGAGCGCCCTGGGCGACTACGAAGACGGCCACTTCTCCAACCCCGCCAAGCGCCTGCAAGCGGTCAGCCTGGACCAGGCCAACCAAGTCCTGCGCCAATTGCTTAGCCAACCGGGGTATGTGCGCATCGAGCAACCGCTGATGAGTGACGACACCCTGATGTGGGCGGGCGGGGGCTCGGGGCTGCTGCTGATCGGCTTGATGGGGGCGGGGCTGCGCCGTAAGCGCCGTACCCGCTAACCAAACACCCCCGGTGGCTCAGACAACCCTGCAATAACAGGCAGTCCGCCATCGCGGGCAAGGCCCGCTCCCACAGTTGAACGGGGGTGCGGGTAAGGTTTCATTTTTCCTTTGTGGGAGCGAGCCTGCTCGCGAGGGCGGCACTGAGTGGCAGTGACGACGAAGGGTAGGGGCCATGGGCGAGGTGTTTTCGACCTCGCCACCCCACACCACCGGCGGTACTCTGTTAGAGATTTTTCCTACATCAAACTGTGAACAGCCCAATGCCTAACTGGAACCTATACGTACAGCGCCTTCTGGAATTGATGAAGCGCTATCCAGGGGTGATTGCGCTTGGCGGTTTTGTCTCCGGTGTGGGCAGTTTCATTCTGGTGGACCGCCAGCAAGGCCTGGCCACCTGGATTGCCGTCATCATGCTGGTCAGTTGGGTCTGGCTGATGCTGGAAAACACCCTGACCCAGTTGTTCACCAAGGTGTTCAACAAGGAAATCCCCCAGCCGCTGTTGCGTTACGCGACGCAGATGATCCACCAGGAAAGCCTGTTCTTCGTCCTGCCGTTTTTCTTCATCACCACCACCTGGAACAGCGGCCAGTTGATTTTCACCGGGCTGCTGGGCGCGGCGGCGCTGATTTCCATCATCGACCCGCTCTACTACAAGTGGCTGGCGCCGCGCCGCTGGCTGTTTCTGGCGCTGCACACCCTGACCCTGTTCGCGGTGCTGCTCACGGCGCTGCCGATCATCCTGCACCTGACCACCGCGCAAAGTTTCAAACTGGCCCTGGGCATCGCCATGCTGCTGTCGTTTCCCAGCCTGGCGTCGAGTTTTCCGATCCGCCATTGGCGTGGCGCGGTGATGCTGCTGGGCATGACCCTGGCCATCGGCGCCGCCGGGTGGTTGCTGCGCTCCTGGGTGCCACCGGCGACGCTGTGGATGACCGAGGTGGCCATCAGCACCGAACTGCAAGACCGCACCCCTGGCGACAGCCTCGATGAGGTCAGCGCCAGCCAGTTGCGCGGCACGGGCCTGTACGCCTTCACCGCCATCAACGCGCCCCGGGGCCTGAACGAGCGCATCTATCATGTGTGGAAGCTCAACGGCAAAGAGGTCGACCGCATCGCGCTGGATATCCGCGGCGGGCGCAAGGAGGGTTACCGCGCCTGGACCCACAAGCAGAACTTCCCACCCAACCCAGTGGGCCGCTGGCAGGTGCGCGTGCTCACCGAAGACGGCCAGGTAATCGGCGTGCTGCGCTTTAACGTGACCGACCCAGGTCAAGGCAGCGTGGCCGCGAGCCAGGCAAAGTAATGGGTAACGTGCTATTACGTAGGCTCGCGTAATAGCCAAATACAAGCACGGAGCTTATGACCCCCACGACGCCCGGCAGCGCCCAACTGGATACCACGGTCACCCCGGCGCAACTGCGCGTGGCGGGAGACTGGACGCTGGCCCACTACACGGCGCTCAAACAGTTGAGCGACGCGCTGCACGGCCAGTACGACGCCAGCACCCGGGTCGATCTCAATGGCCTCGGCGCCCTCGACACCGCCGGGGCCTCGCTCCTGGTGGAATTGCTCGGTAGCGAGCGCCTCGGCCAGTCCACCGAACACCCCGACTGCACCTTGCCCGCCGCCGACCGGGCGCTGCTCAAGACCGTGTATGGCGCGCTCACCGACTTCTGCGTGCCGGTCAAGGCACCGCAGGCCAACGTCGGCATCCAGTTGCTCAGCCGCATTGGCCGGGCGGTGGATGCGGTCTGGCAAGACACCCTGCAACTGCTCGGCTTTATCGGCCTGATCCTCGAAACCCTGGTGCGCGGCGCCTTGCGCCCCAAACGCTGGCGCCTGACCCCGGTGGTGGCGCACATCGAGCAGACCGGCCTGGACGCCGCGCCCATCGTCGCCTTGCTGACCTTTTTGGTGGGTGCGGTGGTGGCTTTCCTCGGCGCCACGGTGCTCAAAAGCTTCGGTGCCAGCATCTTTACCGTCGATTTGGTGGCGTTCTCCTTTCTGCGCGAATTCGGCGTGCTGCTCACCGCCATCCTCATGGCCGGGCGCACCGCCAGTGCCTTTACCGCGCAAATCGGCTCGATGAAGGCCAACGAGGAAATCGACGCGATCCGCACCCTGGGCCTGGACCCGATGGAGCTGTTGGTGCTGCCGCGGGTGCTGGCCCTGCTGGTGGCCCTGCCGATGCTGACGTTTTTGGCGATGCTCTCGGGGATCATCGGCGGCGCCGTGGTTTGCGCGCTGTCGCTGGATATCTCGCCGGCCATGTTCCTCTCGCTGCTGCAAGCGGACATTGGCGTGCAGCACTTTCTGGTGGGCATGGTCAAAGCGCCCATCTTCGCCTTCCTCATCGCCGCCGTCGGCTGCCTGGAAGGCTTCAAGGTCAGCGGCAGCGCCGAGTCGGTGGGCGCCCACACCACCTCCAGCGTGGTGCAGTCGATTTTCGTGGTGATCGTGCTCGACGCCGTGGCGGCGTTGTTCTTTATGGAGATGGGCTGGTGAGTACCCCTGAGCCCGCCGAGGCGGTGATTGAAGTGCGCGGCCTGTGCAACCGCTTCGGCCCGCAGAGCGTGCATGAAAACCTCGACCTGGACCTGTACCAGGGCGAGATCCTCGCCGTGGTCGGCGGTTCGGGCAGCGGCAAGTCGGTATTGCTGCGCAGCATCATCGGCCTGCGCCAGCCCAGCGACGGCTCGGTGCGGGTGTTCGGGCAGAACCTGCCCAGCCTGGGGGAGCATGAGCGTTCGTTGCTCGAACGGCGCTTCGGTGTGCTGTTCCAGAAGGGCGCGCTGTTTTCCTCGCTGACGGTCACCGAGAACGTCGCCCTGCCGCTGATCGAGCACGCCGGCCTGAGCCGCGCCGACGCCGAGCACCTGGCGGCGGTGAAACTGGCCCTGGCTGGGTTGCCGCTGTCGGCCGCCGACAAATACCCCGCGTCGCTGTCCGGCGGCATGATTAAGCGCGCCGCCCTGGCCCGGGCGCTGGCCCTGGACCCGGACATCCTGTTTCTCGACGAACCCACCGCCGGCCTGGACCCCATCGGCGCGGCCGCGTTCGACCAACTGATTCTGACCCTGCGCGATGCCCTGGGCCTGAGCGTGTTGCTGATTACCCACGACCTGGACACGCTCTACACCATCACCGACCGAGTGGCGGTGCTGGCGCAGAAAAAGGTGTTGGTGGCCGATGCCATCGACAAGGTCGCCGACACCGACGACGCTTGGATTCACGAATACTTCCATGGCCCTCGCGGCCGCGCGGCGTACCAAGCCGCTACATTGCTCAACGAGGTCTGACATGGAAACCCGAGCCCATCACGTCTTGATTGGCCTGTTCACCGTTCTGGTGGTGGTCGGCGCCTTGCTGTTCGGCCTGTGGCTGACCAAATCCAGCGTGGACAGCGAATTCAAGGACTACGAAATCGTCTTCAACGAGGCGGTCAGCGGCCTGTCCAAGGGCAGCGCGGTGCAGTACAGCGGGATCAAGGTCGGCGATGTGGTCACCCTGCGCCTGGACCCCAAGGACCCGCGCCGGGTGCTGGCCCGCATCCGCCTGAGCGGCGAGACGCCGATCAAGGAAGACACCCAGGCCAAACTGGCCCTGACCGGCATCACCGGCACCTCGATCATCCAGCTCAGCGGCGGCACCCCGCAAAGCCCGACGCTGCGCGGCAAGGGCGGCAAGTTGCCCGTGATCGTCGCCTCGCCGTCGCCCATCGCGCGCCTGCTCAACAACAGCAATGACTTGATGAGCAGCGTCAACCTGCTGCTGCACAACGCCAACCGCATGTTCTCGGCCGAGAACGTCGATCGCGTCAGCAGCACCCTGGCGCATCTGGAGCAGACTACCGGGACCATCGCCGAGCAAAAGGACGATATCCGCCAGGCCATGCAGCAACTGGCCGCCATCGGCAAGCAAGCCACCGCCGCGCTGGAGCAGACCACCGCGCTGATGCGCAACGCCAACGGCCTGCTCAACGACCAGGGCAAGCAGATGTTCGGCAGCGCCGAGCACGCCATGGCTTCGCTGGAGCAAAGCACCGCGACCATCAACAAGCTGCTGACCGACAACCAGGACTCCCTGAACAACGGCATGCAGGGCCTCAATGGCCTGGCGCCAGCGGTGCGCGAACTGCGCGACACCTTGAGTTCACTGCGCGCCATCTCCCGTCGCCTGGAAGCCAACCCCAGCGGTTACCTGCTGGGCAGCGACACGAACAAGGAATTCACCCCATGAGACTCGCCTACCGCATCGCCGGCCATTGGGCCCTGCTCGCCAGTTTTGCCTTGACCGGCGCTTGCTCGATCCTGCCCAAGGCGCCGCCCGCCGACGTCTACCGCTTGCCCTCGGCCCAGGCTGGCGCGGCGGCCCAGGCTCAGGCGCAGCCCTGGTCGCTGCGCCTGGCCAAGCCCCAGGCCAGCGACGCGCTCAACAGCACGAAAATCGCGGTCATCCCCCAAGGGGACGTGCTGAGCAGCTACAAGGCCTCGCGCTGGAGCGACCCGGCACCGGTGCTGCTGCGCAACCGCCTGCTGGACGCCTTCGCCCGCGACGGTCGCGTGCCGCTGCTGAGCATCGACGACAGCAACCTGCAAGCCGACTTCGAGCTGGGCGGGGTGTTGCAGGCGTTCCAGACCGAGTACCAGGGCACGGCCGCGAGCGTGGTGATCCGCCTCGATGCGCTGCTGGTGGGCGGCAAAGACCAACGCATCCTCGCCAGCCGCCGCTTTGAAGTGCGCCAGCCGTTGAGCGACGTGCAAGTGCCCGCGGTGGTGGCCGGGTTCGGCCAGGCCAGCGACAAACTGACCGCGCAAGTGGTGGCGTGGGCGGTGGCGCAGGGGCAGAAGCAGCCCAAGCCTGGGAATAACTAACGCCTGTGCAGCCACCTCCCTGAGGAAGCGGTGCCTAACGCTCATCTCAACTACACCAGCGATCCACTGTGGGAGCGGGAGGGTGGTTCTGCGCCTGACTCAACCAAAAAACCAATAACAAACCCCAATCGCCGCCACCACACCGGCGAACTCCGCCAGCAGGGCGCAGCCCACGGCGTGGCGGGCGCGTTGGATGCCGACGGCGCCGAAGTACACCGCCAGCACATAGAACGTCGTCTCGGTGCTGCCCTGAATCACCGCTGCCACCAATGCCGGGAAGCTGTCCACGCCTTGGGTTTGCATGGTTTCGATCAACATCGCCCGCGCCGCACTGCCGGAGAACGGCTTGACCAACGCAGTCGGCAGGGCATCGACGAAGCGGGTGTCCCAACCGGCCCACTCCACCAGGTGGCGAATGCCGTCCAAGCCAAAATCCAGCGCCCCGGACGCCCGCAGCACGCCCACCGCGCAGAGCATCGCCACCAGGTACGGCAGCAGGCTCTTGGCCACGTCGAAACCTTCCTTCGCACCCTCGACGAACGCCTCGTAGACCTTGACCTTGCGCAGCGCGCCCACCAGCAAGAACAGCATGATGAGGCCGAACAACGTCAGGTTGCCGAGGATCGAGCTCAACGCCGCCAGGGCCGTGGCCGACATAGTCGCCAGCACCGCCATGAAGCCGCCCAGCAGCAAGGCGCCGGGAATCAGGTAGGCCAGCACCACCGGGTCCCACAGGCGCAGGCGCTGCATCACCGCCACCGAGAGCAGGCCCACCAGGGTGGAGGCGCTGGTGGCCAGAAGGATCGGCAGGAACACCAGGGTCGGGTCCGGCGCGCCTTGCTGGGCGCGGTACATGAAGATCGTCACCGGCAGCAGGGTCAGGGACGAGGCGTTGAGCACCAGGAACAGGATCTGCGCGTTGCTCGCGGTGGTGGGGCTGGGGTTGAGTTCTTGCAGGGCGCGCATGGCCTTGAGGCCGATGGGCGTGGCCGCGTTGTCCAGGCCCAGGCCATTGGCGGCGAAGTTCAGGGTAATCAGGCCGATGGCCGGGTGGCCGGGCGGCACGTCCGGCATCAGGCGCAGGAACAACGGCCCCAGGGCCTTGGCCAGCCAATCGACGATGCCGGCCTTCTCCGCGATGCGCAGAAAGCCCAGCCACAGGGTCAGGGTGCCGAACAGCAGCACCATCACCTCCACCGAGAGCTTGGCCATGGCGAAAATGCTTTCCACCATCGCCGCGAAGATCCCGGCGTTACCGCCGATCAGCCACTGCGCCATGGCCGAAACGGCTGCAACGATGAAAAAGCCAAGCCATAGGCCGTTGAGCATCAGTTAAGTCCCCCGAAAGATGCCGCGAATGATAGCGGGGCGGGCAGAAACGACAAACCCCGGAATCACCGGGGTTTGAGGTTCAACTGTTGTAGCAAGCGGGCGGCTCAGTGGCTGGAGGGTTCGCCCGCCGGCAGCGGCTCTTTGCTGCGCCAGTGCGGCAGGGAATTCCAGTAGCGCTCGCCCTTGGCGTCGTCGTACATGCCTTCCCAACGTGCGATGACCAGCACGGCCAAGGCATTGCCGATTACGTTCAATGCGGTACGGGCCATGTCCATGATGCGGTCGACACCGGCGATGAACGCCAGGCCTTCGAGCGGGATGCCCACGCTGCCCAGGGTCGCCAGCAGTACCACGAAGGACACACCCGGCACGCCGGCGATGCCTTTGGAGGTGACCATCAGGGTCAGCACCAGCAACAGTTGCTGGCTGATGGACAGGTCGATGCCGTAGAGCTGGGCAATGAAGATCGCCGCGATGCTCTGGTACAGGGTCGAACCGTCGAGGTTGAAGGAGTAACCGGTAGGCACCACGAAGCTGCAAATGGCTTTCGGCGCGCCGTAGGCTTCCATCTTCTCGATCACACGCGGCAGCACGGTTTCGGAACTGGCGGTGGAGTAGGCCAGCACCAGCTCATCCTTGAAGATGCGCATCAGCTTGACGACCGAGAAGCCGAACAGGCGTGCGATCAGGCCCAACACCACGAAGGCGAAGAACAGAATGGCCGCGTAGACCAGAACCACCAGCTTGGCCAATGGCAGCAGCGAGGCGAAACCGAAGTTGGCGACCGTCACCGCGATCAGGGCAAAAACGCCGATCGGGGCGTAATTCATAATCATGTGGGTGACTTTGAACATGCTTTCCGAGACGCCCTGGAACATCTTCACCAGCGGGTCGCGCAGGTCGGCTTGCAGGCTCGACAGACCGAGGCCGAACAGTACCGAGAAGAAGATGATCGGCAGCATTTCGCCACGGGCCATGGCGGCAAAGATGTTCGACGGGATCAGGTTGAGGATGGTTTGAATGAACGCGTGTTCATGCTGCACCTCGGCCGCGGTGGCCTGGTACTTGGAGATATCCACCGTACCCAGGGTGCTCATGTCGATGCCGGTGCCTGGGTGGAACACGTTGGCCAACACCAGGCCCACCAAAATGGCGATGGTGGTGACGATCTCGAAGTAGATGATGGTCTTGAGGCCGATGCGCCCCAGCTTCTTGGCGTCCCCGACCCCGGCAATGCCGACGATCAGCGACGAGATCACGATGGGAATCACGATCATCTTAATCAGGCGGATAAAGATATCGCCCGCAGGTTGCAAGACGTTGGTGATCCACCAGGCTTTCTCGGCACTGAAATGGTTGAGCAACGCACCAATTGCAATCCCCAGGACCAGACCGATGAGGATCTGCCAGGCGAGGCTAAGCTTTGCCTTCTTCATATCGTTACCCTTACTTCAGTTTGACTCGGGCGGATGCACGAACTGGAACGCTCGATAGCGTAAAAGTCTCGGCATCTGCCCCCGTATAAGGTGCCCCGGAGCGCGTATTTACGGCTCTCTGGCAGGCGAAAAAAGGCGCAACTATTCCGATGCAAGGGAGCGCCGTCTAATGCCGTAAACGCCTACCCTATGCCGAATCGGCATGAGATTTCCCAAACAAAACCATAGTCCCAGCAGGTTCGGATACGACATTTCGGCAGTCGAAAGTACCGTGAACCGGCCATCTGCGGTGAATGCGGGGGGTTTCGGGTTTGGGAGTGCCTTCATAAAAACCGGGCGACAGCCTACATCCAGAGGCAAAAACAAAACCCTGATCGAAGACAAGTTTCTCGATATACGGTCGCAAAGAAACACCGCGAAACGGTTAAGTCCGACGCAGCGTGGGGATTTTTCGATGGCAGCGGCGAGAACCGCTCTAGGACGAGGCTTTCAACAAATCATCGGGCAGCCACTGGCCGCCCGTCATTTGTAAGCAAGTTTTATGTGAGAGTGAGCCGCTCGCCCGCGATAGCGGTGCATCAGCCAAATCGCACAGCGCCTGGCAGATGGCTATCGCGAGCAGGCTCGCTCCCACATAAGTGGCTATTAACCCTCAAGCTTTTAATACCAATTCGGGTCTTTCTTCAGTTGCTCGTTAAGCAACGCCTGCATTCCTGCATCCGGCTCACCGAGGAAGCGCTTGTCAGCATGGCGGGTCGGCGACTTGTCGGACGGCAACCCGGCCGGCACCTGCACCCACATGGCATAGGCGTTTTTCTTATCCAGGCTGAACGCCACGATCAGGCGATTGTTCAGGCAGCTCTGCTGGTTTTCGCACAGCGGGCCGACCAGATACGGGTCACCGTCCTCGGTCACAGCATTCATTTGTTCGGCGTAACCGGAGAGGTTCATCACCCATTCCGGCAACCGCTCTTCTTTTTGCACGACGCCTTGCCAGGTCTGGCGGTATTGCGGGTCGGCGCTCAACAGTTCGTTGGCCCGCGACTGGCCGTCATTGGCCGCCATGGCCACGGCACTGCCGCCCAGCAACAGGGCGGCGGCCAGTGTGTTTATAGAGGTACGCATGTTCAGCCTCGACCGCGACGGCCAAAGAAGAAGGAAGCGATGAACATCACCAGGAACACGACGAAGAGAATCTTGGCGATACCCGTGGCGGTGCCCGCGATACCACCGAAACCCAGGACAGCAGCGACGATGGCGATAATCAGGAATGTGATAGCCCAGCTCAACATGGTGATTCTCCTTAACGCACGGCGGCGTTTTTTGCGTTTCCTGGCGCGGTCGATCCGCACCAAGCCTTATGCCTAGAACACCCAGCGTTCCTGCCCGGCAACCCCGTCTAGCGACTGGATCTGTTCAACTTCGAGCATCTGCGGGGGCGCGCTGTCAGCCAAACGGCTGCTGACGGCACTGAAATGGGTCTGGGTGGTGTGCTGCACCGGCAGCAGCGGCGCCGACACTTGGGGGCTCTGGTCCATGCGTTGCAGCAATTGACCGGCCACCAGCGTCACCAGCAATGCCAGGAGGGCAAACAGCCCTTGCTGTACATGCAGTGGCGAAATATGCACTTGGGCGAGACGTTGGCGATTCATCCTGAAACTCCTCTCACACAGGTTGTTGACTCAAGGAGCGGCGCCGGTAACTGCGCTGCTGACAAACAGACTATTGCAGCCTGCATGCCAGTTTTTATCAGGAATTTAATTCAATAAAATCAACAAGTTACAAACAAATAGAAATCACTGGCAGACGCATCTTGCACGATGGGCCTTCCGGCATCGTGCGCAATGCACGATACAAGCGAAGAAAAATGTAAAGTTTTTGGATCGCAGACGCCGGCGCACTGTCAGAAACTGTGAGCGAACGCTGGCCAATGGCCTGACAATTTCAAAAAACTCATTAAATTCATAAAGTTAGCTATTAGTTCGGCAGAGAACTAACCTGCGCCCCGCGTAAACGCGCAGAATCGACCATGCAACTTGCCCGATTTGCGCGGGACTAACGCCATTCATTCATTAATAAGGAGCACGGGACAATGGAATCAGCCACGGAGAATCAGGGCCGTATTCTGCTGGTGGACGACGAGTCCGCCATCCTGCGCACCTTCCGCTACTGCCTCGAAGACGAGGGCTACAGCGTCGCCACCGCCAACAGCGCGGCCCAGGCCGATACGCTGCTGCAACGCCAGGTGTTCGACCTGTGCTTCCTGGACCTGCGCCTGGGCGAAGACAACGGCTTGGATGTGCTGGCGCAAATGCGTATCCAGGCGCCATGGATGCGCGTGGTCATCGTCACCGCGCACTCGGCGGTCGATACCGCGGTCGATGCGATCCAGGCCGGCGCGGCCGATTACCTGGTCAAGCCGTGCAGCCCCGACCAGTTGCGCCTGGCCACGGCCAAGCAACTGGAAGTGCGCCAGCTCTCGGCGCGCCTGGAGGCCCTTGAAGGCGAAGTGCGCAAACCCCGCGACGGCCTCGACTCCCACAGCCCGGCGATGAAAGTGGTGCTCGAAACCGCCCGCCAGGTGGCCGGCACCGACGCCAACATCCTGATCCTCGGCGAGTCGGGCACCGGTAAGGGTGAGCTGTCCCAGGCGATCCACGGCTGGAGCAAACGGGCGAAAAAATCCTGCGTGACCATCAACTGCCCATCCCTGACCGCCGAACTGATGGAAAGCGAACTGTTCGGCCACAGCCGCGGGGCCTTTACCGGCGCCAGCGAAAGCACCCTGGGGCGGGTCAACCAGGCCGACGGCGGCACACTGTTTCTCGATGAAATCGGCGACTTCCCGCTGACCCTGCAACCCAAGCTGCTGCGTTTTATCCAGGACAAGGAATACGAACGCGTGGGCGACCCGGTGACCCGCCGCGCCGACGTGCGCATCCTCGCCGCCACCAACCTCAACCTCGAAGACATGGTGCGCGACGGGCGCTTTCGCGAAGACCTGCTCTATCGCCTGAACGTCATCACCCTGCACCTGCCGCCCCTGCGCGAGCGCCGCGAAGACATCCTGACCCTGGCCGACCGCTTCCTGGCGCGCTTCGTCAAGGATTACGCGCGCCCCGCCCGGGGCTTCAGCGACGAGGCCCGCGAAGCGCTGCTCAACTATCGCTGGCCGGGCAACATCCGCGAGCTGCGCAACGTGGTGGAACGGGCGAGCATCATCTGCCCCCAGGAATGGGTGGAAATCAGCCACCTGGGCATGGCCCCGGCCAGCACCTCCAACGTCCCGCGCATCGGCGCCGCCCTAAGCCTGGACGAACTGGAAAAAGCCCACATCGGTGCCGTGCTGGCGACTGCCGAGACCCTCGACCAAGCGGCCAAAACCCTGGGCATCGACGCCTCGACGCTTTACCGCAAACGCAAGCAATACAACCTGTGAGCCGCGCCCGATGAAACTCGCGATGAAATTGCGCACCCGCTTGTTCCTGAGCATCTCTGCGCTGATTACCGTCGCCTTGCTGGGCCTGCTGCTGGGGCTGGTCAGCGTGATGCAGATGGCCAACAACCAGGAAGCCCTGATCCGGCACAACTTCGTCACCCTCGACCTGGGCCTCAAGCTGCGCCAGACCCTGGGCGATCAACTGGTCATGATGCTGCGCGATACTCCCGACCTGCCGGCGCTCGAAGCCTCCAAGAAACATTACTTCGAGCTGCTGGATGAGGGCATCGCCCACGAACAGACCGGCGAAAAGCCCAGCCTCGGGTTCGAGCAGGCCCGGCGCGACTACCTCAGCTTCCTCCAGGCCTTCGACCAGTCCCACGGCGCACCCAACAAACTCACCGCCAGCCAGGAAGTCAGCGACAAATTCAACGTGCTGCGCAACGGCTTGATCGTAGAGCACAAGCAGGCCCTGAAGAACATCAGCGACACCCAGAACCAATCCCGCGCGCGGGCCTTGCTGATCGCCACCCTGCTGGGCTTGGTGGGCCTGGCGGTGCTGATAATCGGCTTTATCACCGCCCATGGCATCGCCCAGCGCTTCGGCGCACCCATCGAGGCCCTGGCCAAAGCGGCGGACAAGATCGGCCAAGGCAACTTCGAGGTGACCCTGCCGATTTCCTCGGCTGCGGAAATGAACCTGCTGACCCGGCGTTTCGGCATCATGGCCGAGGCCTTGCGCCAGCATCAGGCGACCAACGTCGACGAACTGCTCGCCGGCCAACAACGCCTGCAAGCGGTGCTCGACAGCATCGACGACGGCTTGCTGATGATCGACCGCCAAGGACGCCTGGAGCACCTCAACCCCGTAGCACAACGGCAACTGGGCTGGGACGAGGAACGCCTGGGCCAAGGCCTGGGCGCGGCACTGGAGCGCCCCGACTTGGACGAAGAGCTGCAACTGGTGCTGCGCGGCGGCAGCCTGGAGCGGGCCCCGGAAGACTTGAGCGTGGAGGTCGACGGCGAGTCGCGCCTACTGACCTACAGCCTCACGCCGGTCAGCCATACCCAGGGCCACATCCTCGGTGCGGTGATGGTGCTGCACGACGTCACCGAGCAGCGGGCGTTCGAGCGGGTGCGCAGCGAGTTCGTCCTGCGCGCCTCCCATGAATTGCGCACCCCGGTCACGGGCATGCACATGGCCTTCGGCCTGCTGCAAGAGCGCGTGCATTTCGCCGAGGACTCGCGCGAGGCCGACCTGCTCAATACCGTCAATGAAGAAATGCAGCGCCTGATGCAGTTGATAAACGACTTGCTGAATTTCTCGCGCTATCAAAATGGCCTGCAAAAACTCACCCTGGCACCGTGCGACCTCGAAGAGTTGCTGGAGCAGGCCAAGACCCGCTTCACCGCACCGGCCCAGGAAAAAGGCGTGGAGCTGTTGATCGAGGTGCAGGCGCCTTTGCCGCGCCTGCAAGCCGACCAGGCGCAACTGGAGCGGGTGCTCGACAACCTGATCGATAACGCCCTGCGCCACACCGCCAGCAACGGCCAGATCCGCCTCCAGGCACGGCGCCATGGCGAGCGTGTCATCGTCAGCGTCGAGGACAATGGCGAAGGCATCGCCTACGGCCAGCAGGGGCGGATTTTCGAGCCGTTCGTGCAGGTCGGGCGCAAGAAGGGCGGCGCCGGGCTGGGCCTGGCCCTGTGCAAGGAAATCGTGCAACTGCACGGCGGGCGCATGGGCGTTTACTCGCGGCCGGGGCAGGGCACCCAGTTCTACATGGCGTTGCCGCTGTAGGGTTCAGATCTCATCCGCCACACGCCGGGCGCCCACGCGCCGGCCCCGGGTCATCAACTCCACTAACTGCATCGCACTCAGGGCATGGGAAAACAGCCAGCCCTGGCCGAACTTCACCCCCTCGCTGTGCAGCAACTGGGCCTGGGACTCGAGCTCGATGCCTTCGGCGATCACCTTGAGCTGCAACGCGTGGGCCATGCGGATGATATGGGGCGCCACGCCACTGCTGGCCGCGTCATGGCCCAGGGCGTCGATGAATGCCTTGTCGATTTTCAGGCAGTCGACCGGCAGGGTTTGCAAGTACGCCAGGCTGCAATAGCCGGTGCCGAAGTCATCGATCAGCACCTGATGGCCCAAATCCCGCAGCGCTTGCAGGTTGCTGCGCGCGACCACCACATCAATCAGCCCCCGCTCGGTCACCTCGAAGGCGATCTGCCGGGCCTGCACCCGATGCTGGTCCAGCAACTTGGCCATCACCTCGCCCACCCGCGGCACCATCACATCGCACGCCGCCAGGTTGACCGAAATATAGAAGTGCGGATTGGCCCGCAACACATGGCCCAGTTGCTCCAAAAGGCGCTGAAGGACGAAATCGGTGATCTGGCGGATTTGCCCACTGTCCTCGGCCATGGGGATGAACAGGTCCGGGCTGGTCAGGGTGCCGTCCGGGTGCCGCCAGCGCAGCAACGCCTCGGCGCCCACACAGTGGCGGCTGCGCAGGTCGAAGATCGGCTGATACAACACCTGCAACTCCCCCCGGCGCAGCGCGCCCTGTAACTCGCCGCCCATTGATTGGCGCTGGCGCGCCAACTGCAACACCAGTACGCCGATGAACAGCGCCAAAGTCAGGCTTACCGGCAGCAACCAGCGCCAGGACTCGGCCACCTGCAACGTCAGGCGCGCACGCGGGGCGATCAGCACCAGTTGGTATTCCTGATTGTCGGTGGGCATGCGGTAGATCAACTGGTTCGGCGTCACCAGCAACGGCTCGCTGGCTTGCGGCGGCCAGGGCTCGAAGGGTGGCCAGGATTGGGCCGCCCCCAACACCGGTATCGCGCGCATGCCGCGATCGAGCACCACCATCAGGCTGCTGCCCTCGGGCAAATCCACCACATCGGTCAAATGCCCGCGCGAGGTCGCCACGCGGAAATTACCCCGGCCCAGCATCAGCGCGGCCAGGTTTTCATTGGGTTCGGCGGAGGTGTTGAGCCAGTAGCTGTAGGTCGGGCCGCGAAAGTCGGCGGGGCGGGTGGCGGGCAGGCCATTACGTGGCGGGCCGCTGGAGCAGATGCGGTCCGCCTCGATGTAGGCGGCCTCATAGATGAAGCGATAACTGAAACCGACCTTTTGCAGGGTTGCCACCATTTGCTCGCTACAACCGCGCAGGGGCTGGGCCTGCAACTCGTCCAGGCCCTGGCGCAACTGGCCGAACAACTGCTCCAGACGCTCAAGGAAGCGCTCACCCTGGGCGTTCATCTGCTGGCTTTCGCGCAACTGCACCTGATGCATCGCCACGCCCAGGCTGCCCAACAGCAGCAACCCCGCACTCAGGACAGCCGCCAGCGTCGCCAAAAACCAGGGGCGATGAAACCAACTGCGCAGGGTCTCGCGAGCGGCCGGCATCTTGGGACATCCAAAGAATTACCAATGAGTTATAGCAACAGTTTGAAAAAATGCGCCAACCGCCGGGCAGCGTCAGTTTTTTGTCTGGCTGAGCACCTGGAGGATCGCCGCGCTCTCGGCATCCGGCGAACCGTCGAAACGCGCCGGGCGGAAACGCATCTGGAACGCCGCCAGCACATGGCGGGTCGCCACATCCATCTCACCCGTCTGCGGCGTGCTGTAGCCCAGGCGTGCCAGGCCTTGCTGGAACCAAGTGGCGCTGGGCATCTGGGCCGCGAACCGCGCTTGCTCACGGGCTACGGCCCCGGCATCCGGCCAGATCGCCAGGCCCGCATCGGCGAGGCGCTTCCACGGGAACAGCGGCCCCGGGTCGAGTTTGCGCAGCGGCGCGATGTCGCTGTGGCCGATGATGTGCTGCGGGGCGATCCTGTACCGCGCGCTGATGTCCTTGAGCAAAGCGATCAGCGCCTGCACCTGAGCCTCGCTGTACGGGTACCAGACCCGCCCGGTGGGTGTATCGCGGAACCCCGGGTTGACGATTTCAATCCCGATGGAGCTGGAGTTCAGCCAGGTACGGCCCTGCCACTCGCTTTCCCCGGCGTGCCAGGCCCGCAGGTTCTCATCCACCAATTGGTAAACCGTGGCGTTGCGGTCATCGCCAATCAAGTAGTGGCTGCTGACTTCACCGTGGGTCAGCAGGGCCAGGGAACGCTCCAGCGACGCAGAGGTGTAGTGCACCACCACAAACTGGATACGGCTGTCGAAATTGACCGAAGGATGGCTTTTATCGATGCGCGGGCCGCTGGCGCAACCGGCCAACACAACGAACGACAGAACGAGCAGGAAAGACTTCATGGCGGCAGGGGTACGCATGGGAAAAGAACGCAACAGTGTAACGTAGCGCCCAGTCAGATCCGGCAAAAAGCGCCGTTTTAAACAAAATGGAACAAATGCTGGTCAGCCCATTTCAACCCGATTGCGCCCTGCATCTTTGGCTCTGTAGAGCGCCTGATCGGCTCTTTTGAGCACAATTTCGCTGCGTTCGCCGGTTTTGAACGCACTGAGGCCGATGGACACCGTAATCGTCACGCGCTCGCCCTTGAAGTGGAACGGGCAAGCCTCGATGGCCGCGCGCAGGCTTTCCATCAGGCTCATGCCCACGGCGGGTGAGGTGTCGGGCAACAGCAGCACAAACTCTTCGCCGCCAAAACGGGCGATGAAATCCGCGCCGCGCAGGCGTTTGCGCAGGACGGTGGCGATGATTTTCAACACTTTATCGCCGGCCAGGTGGCCGTAGTTGTCGTTGATGCGCTTGAAGTGGTCGAGGTCGAGCATCGCCAACAACAGGGTATTGCCGTGCTGCTGCCACTGGCCGATTTCATGCTCTAGGCGTTCGCTCCACGCGGCACGGTTGGGCAGCCCGGTGAGGGGGTCGATCAAGGCTTTCTGGCGCTGTTCTTCAAGGTGTTCGCGGTAGCCCTGGGCTTCCTGCTCCATGTGCGCCACGCGCTCGGCCAAGCCTTGCAGGCGTTCGGCAACTTCCTGCTCGCGCTGGTCACGCTGCTTCTGATGCTCATCCATGGTGCCGAGCAGGCCTTCGAGGTGGTTCTCCAGCACGTGCTTGAGGCCTTCCAGGTCCGCGGCGTCCTGCACACTGCTCTGCAAACCATCGACCTGCTCGCGAATCTGCGTGTCCAGCTCACGCGCCGCCGAGCGGCTGTCGTCGTGGCCGGCGCTGGCGGCTTGCAGGTTGCTCTGGAACGACTCCAAGCGCTCGTTGAGTTGCTTGAGGTAAACCTCGAACTCATGCTGACCGCTGTCGGTGATTGCCAACATCAAGACCGCAAGATCGTCGAGGATCGGCAGCAATTCGTACCAGTTCAGCCCATGTTGCAGCCGTTCGCGCATGGCTTCGGCTTGCGGGCGATGGCGCTCGGGCAGGGACAGGTCGTCCAACAGGCCGAGCAAGGTGTCTTCGATGTGCTTGGCCACCGAGCTATACGACGGCTCGGGGCTGTCCGGCAGGGTGTACTGCGGGTCTTCCTGGTCCGGCAGAGGCGCGTCGCTGGCGGGTTGCGCGTCGGGGTCGGCGGGCGGTGGCTCGGCAACAACCGGCTCGGCCTCAGCCAGAGGCAGGTCGGCCGGGGGCTGTTGCAAAGCCTCCTGCGGCGCTTCAACCACGGGTTCAATACGAGGTTGCGCCGGCTCTGCCAACACGACCGGCGGAACGAAGGCCACGACCTCAGGCTCAGGCTCAGACTGCGGCGCGGGTTCTGCTACAGGAACGGGCGGCAGCGCTTCGATTTTCAGGCTGGCGGGCTCAATGACGACCTCGGCAGGCGGCGCGGCGGGGACCGCCACAGCGGCAGGCGCCGGGGGGGAGTGCACAACGGGCGCCACCACCACGGAGGCAGGCATCGGGCGCTGGCCCGCCGTGGCGGCCTCTTCAGCTTGCGCCAATTCCGAATCGTCGTCCTTGCCGCCAAACAAGCGTTGCAACAGCCCGGGACGGCTCGGCTCGGCTGGGGTTTCCAGGGCACTAAGGGCCTTGCTCTGCAAACCGCTGAGCTCACCCAGCAATAGCGGAATCTCCCGCGCCTGGCTGACGCGGCCATCGAGTTGCTTGGCGAAAGCTTTGAGCGGGCGGCTGACGTCGCGGGGCAGGGGCAGGGTTTGCAGCTGCGCCACCAGCGAGGTCAGCGCAGTGCTGATTTGCTCCACACGGGTTTCGCGGCGTTGCTCGGAGTCGAGTACGGCTTTTTCAAGACGCGGCAGCAACGCCGCCAAACGGGCATCCATGTCGTCGGTGCGCACCACTTCGCGCATTTCCTTCATGCATTGGTCGACCACGCGGTCGGTGCCTTCGGCCGCCAGGGTGCTACGCACCAGGCCACGGCGCAGCAGGTCGAGACGGGCGTTCCAACGCCGCTCTAGCTTTTCCTGTTGTTCGATGCTTTTGAGGTATTTCTCTTTCCAGCGCTGGGCGTCGTCGCTCATGCAAGGGGTCCGCGAGGGGCAGGGCGCAACGCGGGCAATGCATCGGCCGTGAGCGAACCCGGCAAACGAATCTCTACCGCGACCGGCAGGTGATCGGAAATAGGTTGCGCCAGCACTTCGACTTTTTCGAGGGTCAGGCTGGGGCTGAGCAGAATGTGGTCAAGACAGCGTTGCGGGCGCCAACTGGGGAAGGTCGCCTCAACTTGCGGTGCGAGCAAGCCCAGGTCCCGCAGCGGCGAGCTTTGCAGCAGGTCACTGGCGTGGGTGTTCATGTCGCCCATCAGGACTTGGTGCTTATAGTCGCCGATCAGGTCGCGAATGTACGCCAGTTGCAGGGTACGCGCGCGCGCCCCCAAGGCCAGGTGCATCATCACCACCACCAGCGCGTCGGCACCTTCGCCAAAGCGCACCAAGATCGCGCCGCGACCTTTGGGGCCGGGCAATGGGTGGTCTTCGATGACCCACGGCCGCATACGGCTGAGCACACCATTGCTGTGCTGGCCGAGGCGACCGAGGTTGCGATTGAGTTGCTGATACCAATAGGGGAAGGCACCGAGCTGGGCCAGGTGCTCGACCTGATTGACGTAGCCCGAGCGCAGGCTGCCACCATCGGCCTCCTGCAGGGCCACCAGGTCGAAATCCCCCAGCAGGTTGCCGATCTTCTGCAGGTTATCGGCACGCCCGGTGTGCGGCAGCAGGTGCTGCCAGCCCCGGGTCAGGTAGTGCCGATACCGCTCGGTACTGATGCCCACCTGAATATTGAAACTGAGCAAACGCAGACGGCTGCCCGCGGGCATGCCCGTTTCTTCCAAGTGATGTTCGTTGACCTTCGGGTCGTGATGGCCAACGACCCGATCAGTACTCCAGCGGCGCATGGTAGGCGCCGCTTACTTAGCGGCGCGCTCCTTGACGATCAACTGGTCGGCCACGTTCAGCACACCCTCCGGACCACCAGCGGTGCCCAGGTCAAAGCGATACTTGCCGTTGACGACCAGGCTCGGTACACCGGTGATTTCATACTTCTTGGCCAGTTCCTTGGCTTGGTTGACCTGACCTTTGATCGCGAAGGAGTTGAAGGTCGCCAGGAACTTGTCTTTATCGACGCCTTGGGTGGCCAGGAAGTCAGCCATGTCGTCAGGCTTGGTCAGTGGCTTGCGTTGTTTCTGAATGGCTTCGAACACGGCAGCGTGCACCTTGTGCTCCACACCCATGGCTTCCAGGGTCAGGAACATCTGGCCGTGCGCGTCCCAAGGACCGCCGAACATCGCCGGGATGCGCTTGAAGTTCACATCCTTAGGCAGCTTCTCAACCCACGGATTGATGACCGGCTCGAACGAATAGCAGTGCGGGCAGCCATACCAGAACAACTCGACCACTTCGATCTTGCCCGGAACAGAGACAGGAACCGCATTGCTCAGCTCCATGTATTGCTTACCGGCTTCAAGCGGCTCTTGGGCCGCTTGGACGTTCATGCCCAGCAGGCTGGCACCGACGAGCGCGGCGCTGAGAATCAGATTACGCATGCTTTACTCCTGGAAAATTGGGTCGCCTCGCAGGCCTGTACTCAGACAGGTCCCGGCGGGCATGAGTTCGCTAGTGTAACGGCAGCGGCCACAAAAAAGGGCGGCCAGGGCCGCCCTTTTTATGCTCGATGGATTAATCGAGCGTTAACGCGGCAAAGGCCTCAAGCCCGCGCCGCGCGAACCGATCCGGCCTTAGTGCAGGCCCTGGATGTAGCTCGACACTGCGGCGATGTCTTCATCGCTGAGCTTCTTGGCGATGGTCTGCATGGTTTTGAGGTCGCCATCGTTGGTGCGCCCGCCTTCTTCTTTGCGGAAGTCAGTCAGCTGCTTGGCGATGTAAGCCGCGTGCTGGCCACCCATGTGTGGGAAACCTGCGGCAGCATTGCCGGCGCCATTTGGCGAGTGGCAACCGGTGCAGGCTGGCAGGCCTTTTTCCAGATTGCCGCCACGGAACAAGGCTTCACCACGCGCCACGAGTTTGGGATCCGCCGCGCCGACGCTGCCTTTCTGGCTGGCGAAGTAAGCGGAGATATCGGCCATGTCCTGATCGCTCAGGTTGGTCAGCAGGCCCGTCATTTCCAGCACAGTGCGTTTGCCCGACTTGATGTCATGCAGTTGCTTGGTCAGGTACTTCTCGCCCTGGCCGGCCAGCTTTGGAAAGTTTGGCGCCATGCTGTTGCCATCAGGGCCATGGCAAGCACCACAAACGGCAGCTTTCGCCTGGCCGGCGGCGGCATCGCCTTTCACGTTCTCGCCTGCAGCATTGGCGATACCTGTGATGCCCAAGGTCAACAGCAGACTCACGATCAGTTTGTTCATCAGCTAATCCAACTACGGCTAAGGGTTAAAAGAGTTATGGGCCGGGCTTACTCGCTCATCCAGTGGATGATTGCTTGGTAATCCTCGGCACTGCAGTCCATGCACAAACCACGCGGCGGCATCGCCTTGAAACCCTGGGTCACGTGTTGCACCAGCGTCTCCATACCTTGCGCCAATCGTGGCGCCCAAGCTTCCCGATCGCCCTTGCGGGGCGCCATGGGGAGTTGGCCGGAATGACAGGCTCCACAAACACGGTTGTACACAGCTTCCGGATCCTGTGTAGCCTGAGCGCTGTAAAGCGGCATCAAGACACCGGCAGCTAGCAGCCATTTCGTCATAAAACGACCTATTCAGGGTTGAGAGCGTGCTGCGTTCTAAGTGCGCAATCAAGGTCAACGCTCCCGTGACTTCATCCTACGCCGGGACAAAGCACACACAAAATCTGCGACATTATATACTGGCGCTACTGAAACGGAAACGACACTGCTTGCCGCACCCATTCCCGGCACCGCCCACATCGGAAATCCCATGCAACTCAAGAACCCCATTCTCGGCCTGTGCCAACAGTCCACCTTCATGCTTAGCGCCGCCAAAGTCGACCAATGCCCCGACGACGAAGGCTTTGAAGTGGCCTTCGCCGGGCGTTCCAACGCCGGCAAATCCAGTGCCCTGAATACCCTGACCCACGCCAGCCTGGCCCGCACCTCGAAAACCCCCGGGCGTACGCAACTGCTGAACTTTTTCAAGCTGGACGACGAGCGACGCCTGGTGGACCTACCCGGCTACGGCTACGCCAAGGTGCCAATCCCGCTGAAGCTGCACTGGCAGCGCCACCTGGAAGCCTACCTGGGCGGGCGTGAAAGCCTGAAAGGGTTGATTCTGATGATGGACATCCGTCATCCCATGACCGACTTCGACCTGTTGATGCTCGACTGGGCCGTGGCCAGCGGCATGCCCATGCACATCCTGCTGACCAAGGCCGACAAACTGACCTACGGCGCCGCCAAGAACACCTTGCTCAAAGTACAGGCCGACATCCGCAGGGGCTGGGGCGACGCAATCACCATCCAACTCTTCTCCGCCCCCAAACGCATGGGCCTGGAAGACGCCTACACCGTACTGGCGGGCTGGATGGAACTGGCCGACAAAGGCACAGAAACCCCGGCGTGAGCGCAGGACAAAAACTTTCTGTGGGATGAGCAGGCAAGGCAAAAGCGCGGGTCGAAAGCGGAGCTTACTGGCTGTAAATGAGCATTTCGGCCCGCGCTTTTAGCGCAGCGTGCTCATTTCATAGGAAGTTTTCACGCAAAAAAAACCCCGGACTTCGTATGGGGAGGGGAAGTTCGGGGTCCAAGTTCCAGACCGCTAGGGCGCAATCCGGATATCTGCCAACACTTAACACAACATAGGAGCATTGAAGGGCTTCACCACCCATTCAAGATACTCTGAGTGGTGGTTCACGGTTTTAGTTCCGACGCCCTTCAAAAACAGTTGGCGATAGCCGAAAGACTTTTCTGAACTAATAGCCATTTGCCTACTTTTGCCGCGGCACTATGCCGCAGCAAAAAAACGCTTCAGATGGCCTTAATGGGCCTCATCCCAGTTGTTTCCCACCCCGACTTCCACCAAAAGCGGCACATCCAGGCTCGCTGCTGCGCTCATGTGCCCGCGAATCTGCTCGCTGACTTGCTCCACCAAGTCCTCGCGCACTTCCAGCACCAATTCGTCGTGCACTTGCAGGATGACTTTGGCGTCCAGGCCGGATTCGGCCAGCCAGTTATCCACCGCCACCATGGCGATCTTGATGATATCGGCCGCAGTACCCTGCATCGGCGCATTGATCGCCGTGCGTTCAGCACCCGCGCGCTCTTGCGGTTTATTGGAGTGAATCTCGGGCAGGTATAGGCGCCGCCCGAAGAGCGTCTCCACGTAGCCCTGCTCCGAGGCCTGGGCGCGGGTGCGCTCCATGTAGTCGCGAACACCGGGGTAGCGGGCAAAGTAGGTGTCGATGTAGGCCTTGGCCTGCTTGGTATCGACGCCAATGCTCTTGCCCAGTTTCTGCGCGCCCATGCCATAGATCAGCCCGAAGTTGATCGCCTTCGCGCTGCGCCGCTGGTCGGAGGTGACGGCCGCTAGGTCTACCTTGAACACTTCCGCCGCCGTCGCGGTGTGCACGTCCAGGTTATTGCGAAAGGCACTGAGCAAACCCGCATCCTTGGCCAGGTGCGCCATGATGCGCAGCTCGATCTGCGAGTAGTCCGCCGCCAGGAGCTTGTAGCCCTTGGGCGCAACGAAGGCCTGGCGAATGCGCCGCCCTTCGGCGGTGCGCACGGGGATGTTTTGCAGGTTTGGGTCGCTGGAAGACAGGCGCCCCGTGGCCGCCACGGCCTGGTGATAGGACGTGTGGATGCGCCCGGTACGCGGGTTGATCTGCTCGGGCAAGCGGTCGGTGTAGGTGCTCTTGAGCTTGCTCATGGAGCGGTACTGCATCAGCACCTTGGGCAGCGGGTAGTCGTCTTCGGCCAGTTTCGCCAACACTTCCTCGGCAGTGGACGGCTGGCCCTTGGCGGTTTTCTTCAATACCGGCAGGCCAAGCTTCTCGTAGAGGATGACCCCCAGTTGCTTGGGTGAACCGAGGTTGAACTCCTCACCGGCGATCTCGAAGGCCTGGCGCTCCAGGGCGACCATCTTGTCCCCCAGCTCGATGCTTTGCACGCCCAGCAGCGCGGCATCGACCAATGCGCCCTGGCGTTCAATCCGCGCCAGCACGGGCACCAATGGCATTTCAATATCGGTCAATACTTTGGCCAGGCTCGGAATGGCCGCGAGCTGCTCATGCAGCGCCAGGTGCAGGCGCAGGGTCACGTCCGCGTCCTCGGCCGCATAGGGCCCAGCCTGTTCGAGGGCGATCTGGTCGAAGGTGAGCTGCTTGACCCCTTTGCCGGCGATGTCCTGGAAACTGGTGGTGGTGTAGCCCAGGTATTTTTGCGCCAGGCTGTCCATGTCATGACGGGTCGCGGTGGCGTTGAGCACGTAGGACTCGAGCATGGTGTCGAAGGCAATTCCGCGCACCATGATGCCGCAGGCTGGGTCGCCGCCAATGGCGCAGTTGGCGAGGATGTTCATGTCGAACTTGGCGTGCTGGCCGACCTTGAGCTTGCTCGGGTCTTCCAGCAACGGCTTGAGCGCACGCAACACGGTGTCGCGGTCCAACTGATCCGGCACACCGATGTAAGAGTGCGTCAGCGGAATATAAGCGGCTTCGTTAGCCTGCACGGCAAAAGAAAGCCCCACCAATTGCGCCTGCTGGGCATCGACGCCGGTGGTCTCCGTGTCGAAGGCAAACAGCTTGGCGTCGTTGAGCTTACGCAGCCACACGTCAAAACGTGCCTGGTCGAGGATGGTTTCGTACGCCGGGATGTCGGTTGCGGGCTCATCGGCCTCTGCCTCCGTCGCTTCGACAGGCTCAGCTTCGGCCACCTTGGCCTGGGCCTGCTGCTCGGCGCGCTTTACGTCGCGTTGCAGCTCATCGATCCAAGTCTTGAACTCCATCAAAGAGTAGAGTTCAGCGAGCTTATCGCGGTCCGGCTCGGCCAGGTGCAGGTCGTCCAGGCCAATGTCCAGCGGCACATCGACCTTGATGGTCGCCAAGCGGTAGGACAGGAACGCCATGTCCTTGTGTTCCAGCAACTTCGCCGGCAGGGTTTTGGCCCCACGGATCGGCAGCGTCGGCACTAGGTCGAGGTTGTCGTAAAGCTCTTTCAAGCCGCCATTGACGCCCACCAGCAGGCCGACCGCGGTCTTCTCGCCAACGCCTTTGACGCCTGGGATGTTGTCGGAGGAGTCGCCCATCAAGGCCAGCAAATCGATGATCTGCTCAGGAGCGACACCAAACTTCGCCTTCACGCCAGCCACGTCCATCGACGTTTCCGACATGGTGTTGACCAGCGTAATGTGGCCATCGACCAGTTGCGCCATGTCCTTGTCGCCGGTGGAGATCACCACCGGGCGGTCGGCGGCCGCACTACTGCGGGCCAGGGTGCCGATTACGTCATCGGCCTCGACACCTTCAACGCACAGCAGCGGGAAACCCAGGGCACGCACGCTGGCGTGCAGCGGTTCGATCTGCACCCGCATGTCGTCCGGCATGCTGGGGCGGTTGGCCTTGTAGTCAGCGAACATCTCATCGCGAAACGTACCGCCCTTGGCGTCGAATACCACCGCGAACGGGCTGTCCGGGTATTGCTTGCGCAGGCTTTTGAGCATGTTCAACACACCCTTGACCGCGCCGGTCGGCATGCCTTTGGAGGTGGTCAGCGGCGGCATCGCGTGGAAGGCGCGATAGAGGTAAGAAGAACCGTCCACCAGGACGAGGGGAGCTTGGCTCATGAGCACGATCAACCTTTTCGGCGGGTCCGGCGCTAGAATGGCGGGACCGTTGACAACAAAAGGACAAGGTTATCATGCGTTCACTAAATCGCTTGCTGCTCGCCGGCCTGATTGCAATCGTGCCATTGACCGTGATTGCGGCAGAGGATGCGCCATCAGCGGACCCGGAAGTTACCATCCGCACCGAAGGTAACAAGACCATCCAGGAATACCGCCAAAACGGTTTCCTGTACGCCATTAAAGTCACGCCCAAAGGTGGAAAGCCTTACTTTTTGGTGCGCGCCGATGGCACTGACGCGAACTTCATCCGCTCGGACCAGCCCGACATGTTGATTCCGTCGTGGAAAATCTTCGAGTGGAAGTAACTTCTTAACTTTAAATCGGCGTCGGCTCGACCGCGGCGCCCGTACTGGCAGTTTTAAACCATGTCTGTGTTCACCCCCCTGGCTCGGCCTGAGCTGGAAACCTTTCTCGCCCCCTATGGGCTTGGCCGCCTGCTCGACTTCCAGGGAATTGCCGCCGGTAGCGAAAACACCAATTTCTTTATCAGCCTGGAGCGTGGCGAATTCGTCCTGACCCTGGTTGAGCGCGGCCCTGTTCAGGAGATGCCGTTTTTCATCCAACTGCTCGATGTGCTCCACGACGCCGACCTGCCGGTGCCCTACGCGCTACGCACCACCGACGGCCAGGCGCTGCGCGAGCTGGCGGGCAAGCCTGCGCTGCTGCAACCACGCCTGGCGGGCAAGCACATCAAGCAGGCCAATGCCCAGCACTGCGCCCAAGTGGGCGAGTTGCTCGGCCACCTGCACCTGGCCACACGCGATAACGTGATCGAGCGCAAGACCGACCGGGGCCTGGATTGGATGCAGGCCGAAGGCATGCAGTTGATGCCCCACCTCGACGCCGTGCAGCAAGCCCTGTTGCAAGGCAGCCTGGAAGAAATCACACAGGGCAAGGCGAAAATCCCCGCGCTGCCGCAAGCCAACATCCACGCCGACCTGTTCCGCGACAACGCGATGTTCGAGGGCACTCACCTGACCGGGTTGATTGACTTCTATAACGCCTGTTCCGGACCAATGCTCTATGACGTGGCCATTGCCCTGAACGATTGGTGCTCGGATGACACCGGCGCCATCGATGGGCCGCGCGCGCGGGCCTTGCTCGGCGCCTATGCCGCGCTGCGGCCGTTCACTGCCGCCGAAGCCGAGCTATGGCCAACGATGCTGCGCATTGCCTGTGTGCGGTTCTGGCTGTCGCGCCTGATTGCCGCCGAGTCCTTCGCCGGCCAGGACGTGTTGATCCACGACCCGATGGAATTTCAACAACGCCTGGCCCAGCGCCAGCAGATCCAGACACCCTTACCCTTTGCCTTGTAACAAGCGGGCTCGCCCGCGCTGGGGCGCACGGCGGCCCTCATTTGCGTTTACCGCGTTTTAGGACTGCTGCGCAGCCCAGCGCGGGCAAGCCCGCTTCCTACAGCGACTCCAGGCATCCCGCCAGGTCAGTGCCCAGTTTCTCCAGCATCTGCTCATAACCCTGGGCAGCGGCCGGGGTATAGCCGCCCAGCGCATCCAGTTCCGCCAGTTTCACCGGCAGCCCGGCCACCAGCGTCTCGGCCAGCCGCGGGCGCAGGGGTGGCTCGCTGAAGACGCAGGTCTTGCCCACTTCCTGCAAACGCTTGCGCATCGCCGCCACATGCTGGGCACCGGGTTGCACCTCGGCTGCTACGCTGAAAACCCCGGCGTGCTTGAGGCCATAGCTGGCCTCGAAGTAGTCGAACGCCTCGTGGAACACGAAGTACGGCTTGCCCGCCACTGCGGCCAAACGCGCCTTCAAGCGCCCGTCCAACGCGTCGAGGCGCGCCTCAAAAGCCTTGAGGTTACTTTGATAGCGCGCGCTGTTGGCAGGGTCGGCAGCGCTCAGATCCGCCGCCATTTTTTCTGCGATCACCCGGGCGTTGACCGACGACAACCACAGATGCGCATCCAAACTGCCAGGGCGGTGATCGTGGTCATGCTCGTCGGCATCTTCGTCGTGGGAGTGGCTATCTTCGCCAAAATGGCGCAATTGCAACCCCGGCAGCTCTTGCACCGCCACGGCCGGCAGGGTGCGGTTTTTCAGGACACGCGGCAGAAAGCCTTCCATGTCCGGGCCGATCCAATACAGCAGGTCCGCCGACTGCACGCGCCTTACATCAGATGGGCGCAGCGCAAAGTTATGGGGCGACGCACCGGGCGGTAGCAACACCTCGGGCACCGCCACACCGTCCTGCACGGCAGCGGCAATCAGTTGTAGAGGCTTGATGCTGGTCAGGACGCTGACCTCGGCCTGGGCGCTGCCCAAGGCGAACAAACTGGCAGTAAATGTGACAAGGATGGCAAAAAGTCGGGACACGATGACCACTCACAGAGGCGAGAACGGGTAACATAATAACGTCTCTCACAAACATCGTCGCCGCTCATGCCTATTACACCGCTGGCCAGCCGTCCCCATGACCACTCCCATTGCGTCCACAGCGCGTTGTCGCAAGCCGATGCGCTTTGCGCCCGTAAAGGCCTGCGCCTGACCGCACTGCGCCGCCGAGTGCTGGAACTGGTCTGGCAAAGCCACAAACCGCTGGGCGCCTACGACATCCTCGCCGTACTCAGCGAGCAGGACGGTCGCCGCGCCGCGCCACCCACCGTGTACCGCGCCTTGGACTTTCTCCTGGAAAACGGCCTGGTCCATCGCATCTCGTCCCTCAACGCCTTTATCGGCTGCAATCACCCCGAGCACGCCCACCAGGGCCAGTTCCTGATTTGCCGCCAATGCCACGCCGCCATTGAGCTGGAGCAAAAATCCATCAGCGACGCGATTGTCAGCAGCGCCCGCGAGGTGGGCTTTGTGGTGGAAGGCCAAACCGTCGAAATTGTCGGCCTGTGTTCGGGCTGCCAGGAGGCTTGATGAGCACTGCGTTGATCCGTCTCGATCAGGTTGCGGTGACCTTCGCCGGGCAAACCGTGCTCGACAACATCCAACTGAGCGTCGAGCCCAGGCAAATCGTCACCCTGATCGGCCCCAACGGCGCTGGCAAGACCACCCTGGTGCGCGCCGTGCTCGGCCTGCTCAAGCCCGACAGCGGCACGGTGTGGCGCAAGCCGAAGCTGCGGGTCGGCTACATGCCGCAGAAACTCCATGTGGACCCGACGTTGCCCCTTTCGGTGCTACGTTTTCTGCGACTGGTGCCGGGGGTGGATCGCCCGCGCGCGCTGGCGGCCCTCAAGGAAGTGGGCGCCGAAAAGGTCATCGACAGCCCGGTACAGAGCGTTTCCGGCGGCGAGATGCAGCGCGTGTTGCTAGCCCGCGCCTTACTGCGCGAACCGGAACTGCTGGTGCTCGACGAACCGGTACAAGGCGTTGATGTCGCCGGGCAGGCCGAGCTGTATAGCCTGATTACACGCCTGCGCGACCGCCACGGCTGCGGCGTGCTGATGGTTTCCCACGACCTGCACCTGGTGATGAGCACCACCGACCAAGTGGTGTGCCTCAACCGTCACGTATGCTGCTCCGGCCACCCCGAGCAGGTCAGCGGCGACCCGGCGTTCGTCGAGCTGTTCGGCAAGAACGCCCAGAGCCTGGCGATCTACCACCACCATCACGACCACGCCCATGACCTGCATGGCGCGGTGGTCAGCGATACCCCACACGTTCACGGAGATGGCTGCAAGCATGGCTGATTTTCTGCTCTACGCCCTGCTGGCAGGCCTGGCCCTGGCGGTCGTTGCGGGCCCCCTGGGCTCGTTCGTGGTCTGGCGGCGCATGGCCTACTTTGGCGACACCCTGTCCCACGCGGCGCTGCTGGGCGTGGCCCTGGGCTTTTTACTGGATGTCAGCCCTGCCGTCGCCGTCACTGCCGGGTGCCTGCTGCTGGCGGTGTTGCTGGTGACCCTGCAACAGCGCCAATCCCTGGCATCCGACACGCTGCTGGGTATTCTTGCCCCTAGCACCCTCTCACTCGGCCTGGTCGTACTAAGCTTCATGCACGACGTTCGGATCGACCTGATGGCGTACCTGTTCGGCGATCTGCTAGCCATCAGCCCCGCCGACCTGGCCTGGATCCTGGGCGGCAGCGCAGCGGTCCTGGCGTTGCTGGTGGCCTTGTGGCGCCCCTTGCTGGCGGTCACCGTGCACGAAGAGCTGGCACGGGTCGAAGGCCTGCCGGTGGCGGCGCTGCGCTTGGTGCTGATGCTGTTGATCGCCGTGGTGATCGCGGTGGCGATGAAGATTGTCGGCGTGCTGCTGATTACCTCGCTGCTCATCATCCCGGCCGCTGCGGCACAACGCCACGCCCGCTCGCCGGAACAAATGGCCCTGGGCGCGAGCCTGTTGGGTATGCTCGCAGTCGTTGGTGGCCTGGCGCTGTCATGGTTCAAGGACACGCCGGCCGGTCCATCCATCGTGGTGACGGCCGCCGCCCTGTTTTTGCTGAGTTTTGTCCTGCCCCGCCGAGGGGTGTAGACTTGCTCGTTTTTTGCGCAATCAGAGAGTCGCAGGAATGAAGCCGTTCGCCTCCCGTTATCTGCTCCTTGTTGCATTCACCCTGTTGCTGGGCGCCTGCCAAAGCACCCCGCCAGCCGCCACCGAAGCCCCGGACGCCCGGGCTACGGCCATTGCACAACTGGAGCAAAGCATTGCCAGCAGCGAGCTGGCCACTGCCGAAGACCAACTCAACACCTTGCAGGCCCAGGCGCCGAACGACCCGGCCCTGGAGCAATACCAGCGCCAATTGGCCGAGGCGTACCTGCAACGCAGCCAGATCGTGCTGCAAAAGGGCGACGTCAACGCCGCCGCCACCGCCCTGAGCCGAGCCCGCGCGCTGATGCCCAAGGCCCCGGCGCTGACCGGCGGCGTCAACAGCGCCATCGCCCACGCCCGCAAGGCCGAGCTGGATAAAGTCGAAGCCGCCCTCAAAGCTGCCGAAGCCAAACCGGCCGCCAAGCTAATCGACCCGACCGCGCCGAGCACCACTATCGCGCTGAACATCGGCGATAGCCGGAAATTGCGCCGGCAACTCGACGCCATCGCCGCCGATGTGGTGAATTACCAGTGCGACGTCGCCATTCAAGCACCCCGCACCCAGGACTATCCTTGGCTGGCCACTCTGCTGACCAAACGGGTGAAAAAACTCGATGCTGGTTTCGACCTTAAGATTCAGCGCCAGATCTTGCGCCACGTCCCCGCGCAACTGGTCTTGAGCCCACGCAAGGCACCGTAACCCTCCTGCACAACGACGCAACGCCCTTTTTCTTCACCCTCCCGCATCGGGTTGGGGCTCGAAGGAAAAGGGTGTTTTCGTTTGAATGAAAAACCTCCGCCACTCATGTGAATACAATTAACCTGCATTAATCCAAATTACCCACTAGCAGTTCGAATAGTCCCAAGAGCGTGCTGGCCACAAGCAATAGTTACTCGGGATATTATTTCCTTTCATGTTTTATCATTGCGCTAGCGCTTTATCTTGCTAGCTTGAGTTTGTCGCCGCCTTTTTTATTTTTGAGTGTGCTCGGAAAACCTCTGCCTAGTGAGCCCTATCATTCAACAGGCGGCCAACGAATTTTATTTATTACAGAAAATATTGAACGACAAGGATGTAATAGTGAAAATAAGAACCTGCAGTAAAGTATTTATGTTCGGGCTTCTAACGATGGCTGTTGTGCGAGGTAGCCTGGCACAGGAGGGAGTATCGGGCAACGAACCCATCTTGATGTTTGGCACACCTTCCTCCGTCGTCAAATCAAACGTTCAAGGCGCAGACATTGGTAACCGGGAGTTGGAGCAATTCATTTCCAAGCATAAAACGAACTCCTTTGCCTTCCTCGATATTGCCGCCATTGCCGACGATGACCAGGCCCTCGAAAAAGTAAAGAAAGTATTCGCTTCCAACATGGCCGTGCTGTTGAAATCGGACAGCCGTTCCGCGGAACTTCGCAAAAAAGTCTCCAGCATCTTTGGCCTGTCCGGCCCCTTTGACTACGCGCTGTTCAAACGCGGTAAAAATGGCGCCATTGATGTTTATCGCCTTGATGGGCCGGCAGAAAGCGACTTGATCGCACAAGCCAAAACACTCGTACGCCGACCACTCCCGCTGCGTCATACAGGGGCGGAACCAAACCTCGCCGGTTTGCCCAAACTCACCTACAACATTCAACTGAGCAACCCCGATGGCCAGGTTTCATCCGTGGTCAATATTGATGTCATTCGCAGCGTGACCCTGAGCCAGGACAAGAAATTCGTCCTCATCAATGCGAGCCCAACCACCGTCAAGTCATCCCAAAATGGTGTGGTCATCGGAGGCGAAGGCAATAACCTGTGGGGGGCGTACTTGCCACACGCCTATACTTTCTCCCATGGCCTGAGCGCCAAAGGCGTGACGCCAGCGCTGGTGGATTTTTCCCCGGTGAGCGACTCTCGAACCGAGTTTGATTTTTCCGAAACGAAAAGGCAGGGGTTCGCCATTGGCGGCTCACTGGGCGGCGAAATCAGCGCCACGCCCAAGGAGCAACTTGAGTTCGCGGCAAAAACCCCCTTCAGTATCAACGCCAACATAACCCATGAAATCAGTAAGACCCTGGCCTACAAGTTCAAGGATTATTCTTTGATCGCCACGGACACTAAACAAGGTGTCGAATGGCAGGCTTTGATCGATACGAAGTTAAAGTCAGTGCTTTTTGAACGCAATACTGCGACCCTCCCTGTTCTGAATGAACACCGAATGACGCCGATGATGCGCTCCGCCTCGCTGGACTCTTATACATTATGGGAACTGCCTGGCACTTACACCGGCCCGGCAACCGTCATTATTGGCGGTGGCTATACCTTGGCCAAAAATGAATGGTGGTATAACCGCTCAAGCATTGAGTCAAAGGAAGACTTAGAAAACTTCCAAGATATACAAAACTACGAACTGGACCTGAACAGTCCTTACTTGACCCGAGAAATCACTGTGCTGATTCGATCCCAGTACGGCGAGGGCAAATGCTTGACCACGAACCCCGGCAAAGACACCACAATGGAATCTTGCTCCGGAACCAACCCTCACCAGCAGTGGGGATATGACGATCAAAAACGTTATGTGAATCGGGCAAGCGAATCGTGCCTGAACGTTGATGAGGATCGCGGCACCTTAATCACTGAGCAATGCAAAATTGACAACCGACAGCAGTGGTACTGGAGTGCGGACCGCCTGCATTCTAACTTCAATAAGAGCTGGCGTTTATATGTCGATCAAGACCAACTTAAAGTAATCCCCGACGATTCCATGGTGTTCCAGGACATCCCGTCCAACCCCTTCAACCCCCTGAATATTCCATGGACCAGTTATCCGAAGGCCCCCGCACTCAATGATGTAATTCCGCGCAGTGACAACAGTGTCGCGCCACCCATCAGCGAGGATTGGGTCAATACCTATGAGGCGGTGAACATCCGCCAGCGCTGGAAAGTAGAAGTCCTGCGCGACGGACTGTAAGACCTGCCGGCCCGTTCCCACATCACGGTGGGAACGGGCTTGACGCGGCGATCAGAGGCCGCGAGTCAGGCCGGTATGCCCTTGGCCTTCGCCTCGCGCGCCCAGACCCGATGCTGGGCGATTGCGGCAAAGAACGCCTTTAACGCCTTGGCGTCCGCGCCCACGATCAACCCCGCATCAGCCTCCAGGTGCAGCACTTGCAACAACTGCTTGGCCTCACCGGCCAAGGCAATCGCCTTCAAATGCTTGTAGGCCTCCAACAGGTAGTGCAGCGCCACCCCATCGGTGCTCAAAGCCTGTACCGATTTGGCACCACCGGGCACAAACACCGCGTCGAACGCCACCGAGGGCAGCCCCTCCATGGAGCCATCCACCGCGAGTACCTTGCCATCAGCAGTGGTGACCGGCGCCGAGGTCGGCCCCAGCAACTTGGCGTGGGCACCAGCGGCCTCAAGGGCTTTTTTCAGCGCACTGATTGCCGCCCCGTCCACACCGTTGGCGGCCAGTATCGCCACCTTGCGCGTCTTGATGTCTCCCGACAGCAGGTTTACCTGGCTCAGCGCCGGCGAACGCTCAGGCTTGGTCTTGCGTTCGACCTGCGTGCCCTGGGTCGGCGCCGGCAGGCCCAGGTTGTGCGCCACGCGGCGAGCCAGTTCCAGGTCGATATTGGCCAGGATCTCGTTGACCTGGCGCGCACGAATGAACTCGCGCTCGACCTTGCCCAGCTCAAAGCTGTACGCCGCGATGATGTGCTCTTGCTCGTGCTTGCTCATGCTGCGAAAAAACAGCCGCGCCTGGGAGAAGTGGTCGCTGAACGACTCGCTACGCTGGCGAATCTTGTGCGCGTCGATACGCTCTGGGTAGCTCTCGAAGCCGCCATCCCGTGCGGCCGCAGGGGTTTCCTTTGGCCAGCCGCCATCGATGGAGTTGGGCTCATACGAGGCCCGACCTTTGTCGATGGTGGTGCGGTGCATGGCGTCGCGCTGGCCATTGTGGAATGGCGCGACAGGGCGGTTGATGGGTAGCTCATGAAAATTCGGCCCGCCCAGCCGGCTGATCTGGGTATCTGTGTAGGAAAACAGCCGGCCTTGTAGCAACGGGTCATTGGAAAAGTCGATGCCCGGCACGATATGCCCAGGGCAGAACGCCACTTGCTCGGTTTCGGCGAAGAAGTTGTCCGGGTTGCGGTTGAGCACCATTTTGCCCAGGGGCGTGATGGGTACCAGCTCTTCGGGGATCAACTTGGTGGGGTCGAGAATGTCGAAGTCGAACGTGTGCTCGTCTTCTTCGGCGATGATCTGCACGCCGAATTCCCACTCCGGGTAATCCCCGCACTCGATGGCTTCCCACAGGTCCCGGCGATGGTAGTCGGTATCCTTGCCCGCCAGCTTCTGCGCTTCGTCCCACACCAGCGAACAGGTGCCGGCGGCCGGCCGCCAGTGGAACTTGACGAAGCTGGACCGGCCCTCAGCGTTAATCAGGCGAAAGCTGTGCACCCCAAAACCCTGCATGGTGCGTAGGCTTTTAGGAATGGCTCGGTCGGACATGGCCCAGATCACCATGTGTGCCGACTCCGGTTGCAGGGAGACAAAGTCCCAAAACGTGTCGTGAGCCGAGCCGCCGGTAGGTATTTCGTTGTGGGGCTCGGGTTTTACCGCGTGGACGAAGTCGGGAAACTTAATCGCGTCCTGTATGAAAAACACCGGCATGTTGTTGCCGACCAAATCGAAATTACCTTCGTCGGTAAAAAACTTCACCGCGAAACCCCGCACATCCCGCACGGTGTCCCCGGAACCACGGGGCCCCTGCACCGTGGAAAAGCGCACGAACACCGGGGTTTTCTTCTGCGGGTCGGTTAGGAACCCGACCTTGGTCAGGGCCGAGTGGTCGGCATAGCTCTGGAAGTAACCATGGGCGCCAGTTCCGCGGGCGTGGACGATGCGTTCGGGAATCCGCTCATGGTCAAAGTGCGTGATTTTCTCACGCATGATGAAGTCTTCCAGCAGCGAAGGCCCACGTGCGCCGACCTTCAGAGTGTTCTGGTTGTCGGCGATTTTCACGCCCTGGTTGGTGCGCAGGGCCTGGCCGGTGGCGTCGGAACGGAAGCGCTCCAGGCTCTGCAACTTGGCGTTGGTGTTGGCGCGGTCAGCGGTGTCGGTGCCCGCTAGCTCGCTCTTGGGCGGCGGGGCTGGTTTTTTCGTGCTCATCAGACAAAAACTCCTCGTTTGCGGGCCGCAACCATGGCGGCGCTGGGGGCAAAAACCCGGGCACGGCACCCGGGAGTTTCGAGTTGCTTAAGTAATGACTGGTGGTTGTAGGCGCCGTTCCTTTTTTATGACCTTTGCTCGCGTTATTGCCAAATCGTTGGTTCATTGCGAAATAAATGCTAAGAACCTCTATACGGACAGGCTAAAATGCGCGCCCGGCTTACCGCTGCCCCTTTTCTAACGCGCCCCACAAGGTTCGCTACGTGATCGAGTTTCAAAACATCCACAAAACCTACCGGGTTTCCGGCAAGGATATTCCCGCCCTGCACCCGACGAATTTGCGGGTGGAGAACGGTCAGGTCTTCGGCCTGATCGGCCATTCCGGTGCAGGAAAAAGCACCCTGCTGCGTCTGATAAACCGTCTGGAAGAGCCAAGCGGCGGCATCATCACGGTGGACGGTGAAGAAGTCACCGCCCTCGACGCCAAAGGCCTACGCCGCTTCCGCCAGCAGGTCGGGATGATTTTCCAACACTTCAACCTGTTGGCCTCCAAGACCGTGGCCGACAACGTCGCGCTGCCGCTGACCCTGGCCGGCGAACTGTCGCGCAGCGAGATCGAGCGCCGCGTCGCCGAGTTGCTGGCCCGGGTAGGCCTGCAGGACCACGCCAAGAAGTACCCGGCGCAGTTGTCCGGCGGCCAGAAGCAAAGGGTCGGCATCGCCCGCGCCCTGGCCACCAAGCCGAAAATCCTGCTGTGCGACGAAGCCACTAGCGCCCTTGACCCGCAAACCACGGCGTCTGTCCTGCAATTGCTGGCCGAGATCAACCGCGAACTGAACCTGACCATCGTGCTGATTACCCATGAAATGGACGTGATCCGCCGGGTTTGCGACCAAGTCGCGGTGATGGATGCTGGCGTGATCGTCGAGCAGGGTTCGGTGGCCGACGTGTTCCTGCACCCCAAGCACCCGACCACCAAGCGTTTTGTCCAGGAAGCTGAGCAGATCGACGAAAGCGAGCAACGCGACGACTTCGCCCACGTGCCAGGCCGCATCGTACGTCTGACCTTCCAGGGCGACGCGACCTACGCACCATTGCTGGGCACCGTCGCCCGCGAAACGGGGGTGGACTACAGCATCCTCGCCGGCCGTATCGACCGCATCAAAGACACGCCTTACGGCCAACTGACCCTGGCCATCACCGGCGGTGACATGGAAGCGGCCTTTGCCCGCTTCACCGCGGCCGATGTCCACATGGAGGTGCTGCGCTGATGGAAGCGTTTGTGAGTTTCTTCGCCAATATCGACTGGTACGAAATCTGGCTCGCCACCGGCGACACCCTGATGATGCTCGGCGGCTCGCTGCTGTTCACCGTCCTGCTGGGCCTGCCCCTGGGCGTGCTGCTGTTTTTGTGCAGCCCGCGCCAACTGCTGGAGCAAAAAAGCCTCTATGCCCTGCTGTCGCTGATCGTGAACATCCTGCGCTCGCTGCCGTTCATCATCCTGTTGATCGTGATGATTCCGTTCACGGTGCTCATCACCGGCACGTCGCTGGGTGTGGCGGGCGCGATTCCCCCCCTGGTGGTCGGCGCCACGCCGTTCTTCGCGCGGCTGGTGGAAACCGCCCTGCGGGAAGTGGATCGCGGCATCATTGAAGCGACTCAGTCCATGGGCGCCACCACACGGCAGATCATCACCAACGCGCTGCTGCCCGAGGCTCGCCCCGGCATCTTCGCGGCGATTACGGTGACAGCGATCACGCTGGTTTCCTACACGGCAATGGCCGGTGTGGTCGGCGCCGGTGGCCTGGGCGACCTGGCGATCCGCTTCGGCTACCAGCGCTTCCAAACCGATGTGATGGTGGTCACCGTGGTGCTGTTGCTGGTGCTGGTCCAAGTTCTGCAAACCGTCGGCGATAAGCTGGTGGTGCACTTTTCCCGAAAATAAAGACAACCGCCGGTTTGGCCGGACCTGTCTGAACAAGGAGTCTGCTGGATGAAAAAACTACTCGTCGCATTCGCTGCCGTTGCAGCCTTTTCCGCTCAGGCCGCCGAGACCCTGACCGTGGCCGCCACACCGGTGCCCCACGCCGAGATTCTCAACTTCCTCAAACCGGCCCTGGAAAAAGAAGGCGTGACCCTCAAGGTCAAGGAGTTCACCGACTACGTGCAGCCCAACGTGCAAGTGGCCGAAAAACGCCTGGACGCCAACTTCTTCCAGCACCAGCCGTACCTGGATGAGTTCAACAAGGCCAAGGGCACTCACTTGGTGAGCGTGGCTGGTGTGCACCTGGAGCCCCTGGGCGCCTACTCCAGCAAATTCAAAAAACTGGCCGAACTGCCAAGCGGCGCCACCGTGGTGATCCCCAACGACGCCACCAACGGCGGCCGCGCCTTGCTGCTGCTGGATAAGGCTGGCGTGATTAAGTTGAAGGACGCCACGAACATCCTGGCGACCATCAAAGACATCACCGTGAACGAAAAAGGCCTCAAGTTCCGCGAACTGGAAGCCGCCACCATCCCACGCGTGCTGACCCAGGTTGACCTGGCGCTCATCAACACCAACTACGCACTGGAAGCCAAGCTCGACCCGGCCAAGGACGCCCTGGTGATCGAAGGCAAAGACTCGCCTTACGTGAACATCTTGGTGGCCCGCCCGGACAACAAGGACAGCGAGGCCATGAAGAAGCTGGTCACCGCGCTGCATAGCCCGGAAGTAAAAGCCTTCATCTTGGAAAAATACAAAGGCGCGGTCGTGCCGGCGTTCTGATTGCTGCGTTAACACGAAAAAAGGGGGCGCATCGATTGCGCCCCCTTTTTTTGCGCAACGGCCCAGGCTTAAGGGCGTTTGAGCAGTTCCGGCAACTGGGCCACCAGTTTCTGGTTGTTCAACGGCGCGCGAATGAAGCCGCGCTGGGTGCCGTCCGGGCCGATCACGGCGAGGTTGCCGCTATGGTCCACCGTGTAGTTGGGCTTGTTGATGTCGGCCGGGATGAACGGGATGCTTACCGCGTTAGCGACCTTCTGCACATCCTCCACGTTAGCGCCGGTCAGCCCCACGAACTGCGGGTCGAAGTAGCCCAGGTATTGCTTGAGCTGCGTGGGGTTGTCGCGGTTGGGGTCGACGCTGACCAGCACGATTTGCAGGTTGTCCACCGCCTCCTTGGGCAGCTCGCTCTTGATCTGGCGCAGTTGGGCCAAGGTGGTGGGGCAGATGTCCGGGCAAAAGGTGTAGCCGAAGAACAACAGGCTCCATTTGCCCTTGAGTTCATTGACCGTGACGCTCTGGCCTTCCTGGTTGGTCATCTGCACATCCGGCAGGTTGCGGCTTTGCGGCAGCAGGATGATGCCGGCGTCGATCAGCGCGGTGGGGTCGCCCTGGCCCTTGCCCGTGAGCACTTTATTGACGGTCAGGCCCATGACCAGGGCCACCAGGGCGACGAGGATGAAAACGGTTTTCTGAGTTCGAGTCATAGGTTCAACACTAGGTAGTGGTCTACGAGCAGGGCGATAAACAGCAGGAACAAGTAGTAGATAGAGTACTTGAAGGTGTTGATCGCCGCGTGCGGCCGACCGCCACGGTACAACACCCAGGCCCAATGCAGAAACTTCGCGCCCAGGCCCAGGGCACACAGCAGATAGAGCATGCCGCTCATGCGGATCACGTAGGGCATCAGGCTCACGGCCAGCAGCACGCAGGTGTACAGCAGGATATGCACCTTGGTGTAGTGCTCGCCGTGGGTCACCGGCAGCATCGGGATGTCAGCCTTGGCGTATTCCTCCTTGCGGTGGATGGCCAGGGCCCAGAAGTGCGGCGGCGTCCAGGCGAAGATAATCAGCACCAGCAACAGCGGTTCGGCGCTGATGTGCCCGGTCACTGCCACCCAGCCCAGCAGCGGCGGCGCGGCCCCGGCCAGGCCCCCGATGACGATGTTCTGCGGCGTGGCACGCTTGAGAAACCCGGTGTAGACCACCGCGTAGCCGAGCAGCGAGGCCAGGGTCAGCCAGGCTGCCAACGGGTTGGTGAACGCCAGCAGCAAGGCCAGCCCCAGCACCGCCAGGGCCATGGCAAAGGTCAGCGCGGCGGCGGGCGACACCCGGCCCTCGGCCAGGGGCCGCTTGTGGGTGCGCGCCATCACGGCATCGATGCGCCGGTCCACCACGTGGTTGACCGCCGCCGCGCCGCCAGCACACAGGGCGATGCCCAGGTTACCGAACACCAGCACCGTCCACGGCACCCCGGCGCGGGTGGCCAGGAACATGCCGACCAACGAGGTGATGAGCATCAGCACCACCACTTTGGGTTTGGTCAGCTCCAGGTAGTCGCGCCAGATCGCCTGGCTGTGACGTTCGCCGATCAAGGTCGCCATGGCATCTCTCCTTTGATTGTGATGAGGCCGTTGGCCTGTTTGCGCGGGCTGAGCCGCCAACCCGCGAATGCTGGGCGCCGCACCCGCACCAGGCTGGTGCGTGCGTGGTAATTGACCAGCACCAGGGTCAGCAGCAGCGCCGCCCCCCCGGCGTTGTGGGCCACTGCCACCGGCAGCGGCAGGTGAAACAGCACATTGCTGATGCCCAGGCCGACCTGCGCCGCCAACGCCACCAGCACCAGGGCGGCCAGGCGCGTCATGCCCACCGCGCGCAACTGCCACGCCAGGCCTAGCAACACCAGGGTCACCAGCAACGCACCGAGGCGGTGGGTGACGTGGATGGCGGTGCGCGCCTCGCTGTCGAGTTGGCCGCCCAGGTAATTGGGGCCGATGTGCTGGGTGAGGTGAAAGCCGTTGGCAAAATCCGCCGGGGGCAACCATTGCCCGTGGCAGGTGGGGAAGTCGATGCACGCCACCGCCGCGTAGTTGGAACTGACCCAACCGCCCAGGGCGATTTGCCCGATCACCAACAACAGCCCTGCCGTCGCCCAATGCTGCAGGCGCCGGGGCACGGTCAGGGCCGGCAGCACGCCGGAGAGGCGCAAGGTCAGCAAAAACAGCAGGCTCAAGGTAGCGAAGCCGCCGAGCAAATGGCCGGTGACCACTTGCGGCCAGAGTTTGAGGGTCACCGTCCACATGCCGAACGCGGCTTGGGCAATCACCACCGCCAACACGAACAGCGGCAGTTTCAGCGGTTGCTCCGGCCGGTGCCGATGGCGATAGGCCCGCGCCGCTAAAAGCAGAATCACCAGCCCCAGGGAGCCGGCGAAATAGCGGTGGACCATTTCGTTCCAGCCCTTGTGGGCCTCCACCGGGGTGTCGGGAAAGTGCAGCTCGGCATGGGCCAACTGGGCTTCGCTCTTGGGCACGCTGATAAAGCCGTAGCAGCCGGGCCAGTCCGGGCAGCCGAGGCCGGCGTGGGTCAGGCGGGTGTAGGCGCCCAGCAGCACGACCACCAGCGCCAGCAAGGTGGCAAACAACGCGAGGCGAAATCCAGGTTTGGCCATGACGATGCCCTTATCCGATGTTCGACAGTTTCAGCAGGTGGCGCAGGTCGTTGAGCAGCGCCTTGCCCTTGATCGTGGCGTCGTAGCGCAGCACCAGGTTGCCGTGGGGGTCGACGATCCACAGGCGCGGCCCCTGCTCGGCACCCGCGCCCTTGAGGTAAGCCGCGCGGTCCAGCGGGTAGCGCTGTAATTGCGGGTATTCGCGCTGCAACTGGGCGTCATAGGCCGCGGCCACCGGGGCGGCGCTGGCCAGGGCATGGCTGGCGCGCGAGGCATCGCGGCCCAGGCCGATCTGGATCTGCCGCGCCAGGTACACCAGTTGCTGGCAATCGGCGGCGCAGGCATCGGGCGCGGTCACCAGTATTTGCCAGCGCTGCTCCTGGGCGGGCACGCCGATGTCGGCGCGGGTCTGGCCGTTGCCGATCAGTTCGCCGTGGTAGCTGCGGCTTTGCGGCACCCAGAACTGCAATTTGTACATGCCGGTGGCCAGCACCATCGGGCCGATCACCAGCGCCAGGATCAGGATCAGTTGCAGGCGCCCGCGCGCGCGGCTGCGCGGGGCTTGCGTGTCAGACGTGTTGGGTGGATTCATGGCCGCTCCCATGGTGTTTCTCCCTTGCGTTGTGCCATCCGAGGTAGAGGTAAAGTGCCAGCAGCGCCAGCGCCATGGCGAACCACTGCACGGCATAGCCCAGGTGTTTTTCCGGCCCCATGGCCACCACCGGCCAGTCCGTGCGGTAGGTGCCCGGGCCGCTTTCGGCGCGCAGTTGCCAGGCAACGCCCTCGCGGCCCAACTCGGCCCAGAGCGCGGGCGGGGCCACTGCGGTTATCAGGCGAGGCCACGTGGCGTTGGCCGGGTCGGCGTGCAATTGGAAGGTGGCGCCCGGCGCGACATAGACCCAGGCATTGATAGCCAGGGCCTGGGCCGGGGTGCTGAATTGGGGTGGCGTACGCCGATCCGGCCAGGGCAACCAGCCACGGTTGAGCAACACCCATTGGCCGCTGGCCTGGTCGAGGAAGGGTTGCAGCAGTTCGACGCCGACCTTGCCGTCGCGGGTGCTGTTGTCCAACAGCAGGCTGTGGCGGGTGTCGAACTGGCCGTGCAGGCGCACGCGGCGAAAGGCCGGGTCGGCGGGCTGCACCTGGCTCAGCGCCACAGGCGTGGCGGCGCGGCGCTCGGCGTAGCTGTCGAGCAGCAGGCGTTTTTGCTCGCCCCGGCCCAATTGCCAGAAGCCGAGAAACACCAACAGCGGTAACAGCGCCAGCACCACCAAGGTCGGCACCACGCCTGGGCGAAAAGTCTTCATGGCGTTGCCGCACACGTAGAAAGCGGACTAGCTTTACTCCATTGCATCCCGTCCCCCTGGAGTCCCCACCATGCTCAAAGCAGCCATCGTCCTGATGCTGATTGCCACGGTTGTCAGCCTGTTCAGCGGCTTGTTCTTCTTGGTCAGGGACGACAGCAGTTCCAAACGCCTGCTGACGGCCTTGATGGTTCGTGTCGGCCTGGCCACCGTCACCGTCGGCCTGATCACCTGGGGTTTCTACAGCGGCCAACTGGTGAGCCACGCGCCCTGGTAAGCGGCGCGTCAGAGCACGTAGACGAAAACAAACAAACCGATCCACACCACATCGACAAAGTGCCAGTACCAACTGGCGGCTTCAAAACCGAACTGGTGCTCGTTATTGAAGTGCCCGCGCATCACCCGCATCAGCATCACGAACAGGATGACGGTGCCGATGGTCACGTGGGCCCCGTGGAACCCGGTGAGCATGAAGAACGTCGCGCCGTACACGCCCGAACCCAGGGTCAGCCCCAGCTCCTTGTAGGCGTGGATGTACTCTTCGGCCTGAAAACCGAGGAAGGCACAGCCCAACAGCACGGTGAGGGCCAGCCAGATTTTCAGTGCGCCGCGATGGCCTTTTTTCAAGGCGTGGTGGGCGATGGTGATGGTCACGCTGGAGCTGACCAGCAACACCGTATTGAGCAGCGGCAAGCCCCAAGGGCTGATGATGCCCTTGGGCGCGGGGTAGAGTTTCGGGTCCGGGGTGTTGAGCAGTGGCCAGGTGAACTCGAAACCGGGCCACAGCATGTTGGCCAGGCCCTTGGCGCCATCGCCGCCCAGCCATGGGCCGGACAGGTGCCGTACATAAAACAGCGCGCCGAAGAAGGCGATGAAGAACATCACTTCGGAAAAGATGAACCAGGTCATGCCCCAGCGAAACGAACGGTCCATCTGCGGGCTGTAGAGCCCGGCGTGGCTTTCTTTGATGACCGCGCCGAACCAGCCGAACAACATGTACGCCAGCACCAGGCTGCCGGCGAAAAATACCCAAGGGCCGTGGGAATCGGCGCGGGCGGCCTTGAGGTCGTTGAACCAGATGCCCAGGCCCACCACCGTGACCAGCATGCCGACCGTGGCGATGATCGGCCATTTACTCTGGGCCGGAACGTAGTACGTCTCGTGAGTTGCCATCTTATTGTTCTCCTTATCGGGCACGCTTGGACTCGCCGGGGTCAGTTGGTCGCGACCGGCGGGTGGCGAGCGGTGATATCGAACAGCGTGTAAGCCAGCGTCAGGTGTTTGACTTGCTTGGGCATGTCGCGGTCAACGATGAAACGCACCGGCATCTCGATGCGCTCCCCGGGTTGCAGAATCTGCTGGGTGAAGCAGAAGCACTCGGTCTTGTGGAAATACATTGCCGCCTCGGCCGGGGAAATGCTGGGGATGGCCTGGGCCGTCATCGGGCGGTTGGTCGGGTTGTGCGCCACGAACACCATCTCGTTCACCGCCCCGGGGTTGACCAACAGTTCATCGGCCTTGGAGTGAAACTCCCAGACCATGTCCACGGCATTGGTGGACAGGAACTGCACGCGCACCTGGCGCGACAGGTCGCTCACCTGCTCGCCCTCGTACTGCCCGGCGGTTTTGCCATTGATGCCGAACGCGGCGCACATCACGTCGTAGATCGGCACCAGGGCAAAGCCGAAGGCAAACATGGCCACCACTAGGATCAGCAGGCGGGTAACCAGGCGTTTGTTGGTGGCGGGTTCAGCCATGGCGCCCACCGTGTATACCTAAAACAACTGTGGGAGCGAACTTGCTCGCGATAAGCGCATCACCGTGAATATCGCTGTCGCGCAGTCTGTCATCGCGAGCAGGCTCGCTCCCACATGGGAACTCCAAACCCCGAATATTCATTTCACCTCCGGCGGCGTGGTGAAGGTGTGGTAGGGCGCGGGCGACGGAATGCTCCACTCCAGCCCCTCGGCACCGTCCCACGGCTTGGCCGGGGCGGGTGCGCCGCCACGGATGCACTTGATAACGATGAACAGGAACAGGAACTGGGTAGCGCCGAAGGTGAAGGCGCCAATGGAGGACACCATGTTGAAGTCGGCAAATTGCAGGTTGTAGTCCGGAATGCGGCGCGGCATGCCCGCCAACCCCACGAAGTGCATCGGGAAGAACGCCATGTTCATGCCCACGAAGGACAACCAGAAATGCAGCTTGCCCAGGGTTTCGTCGTACATATGGCCGGTCCACTTCGGCAGCCAGTAGTAGGCCGAGGCGAAGATCCCGAAGATCGCCCCCGGCACCAGCACGTAGTGGAAATGCGCCACCACGAAGTAGGTGTCGTGGTACTGGAAGTCTGCCGGGGCGATGGCCAGCATCAGCCCGGAGAACCCGCCGATGGTGAACAGGATCACGAACGCCACGGCGAACAGCATGGGCGTCTCGAAGGTCAGCGAGCCTTGCCACATGGTGCTGGCCCAGTTGAACACCTTGACCCCGGTGGGCACCGCGATCAGCAGGGTCGCGTACATGAAGAACAACTCGCCCACCAGCGGAATGCCCACCACGAACATGTGGTGCGCCCAGACAATGAACGACAGGAACGCAATGCTCGCCGTGGCGTAGACCATTGAGGTGTAGCCAAACAGCGGCTTGCGCGAAAAGGTCGGGATGATCGAGCTGACGGCGCCGAACGCCGGCAGGATCATGATGTACACCTCGGGGTGGCCGAAGAACCAGAACACGTGCTGGAACAGCACCGGGTCGCCGCCGCCCGCCGCGCTGAAGAAACTGGTGCCGAAGTGGATGTCCATCAGCATCATCGTCACGCAACCGGCCAGCACCGGCATCACCGCGATCAGCAGGAACGCGGTAATCAGCCAGGTCCAGACGAACAGCGGCATTTTCATCAGCGTCATACCGGGGGCGCGCAGGTTGAGGATGGTGGCGATCACGTTGATCGCGCCCATGATCGAGCTGATGCCCATCAGGTGAATGGCGAAGATGAAAAAGGTCACGCTTTCCGGCGCGTAAGTGGTCGAGAGCGGGGCATAGAAGGTCCAGCCAAAATTCGGCCCGCCGCCAGGGGAAAACAGCGTCGAGACCAACAACAGGAACGCCGCCGGCAGCAGCCAGAAGCTGAAGTTGTTCATCCGCGGCAGGGCCATGTCCGGCGCGCCGATCATCAGCGGGATCATCCAGTTGGCTAGGCCGACGAACGCCGGCATCACCGCGCCAAAGACCATAATCAGCCCGTGCATGGTGGTCATCTGGTTGAAGAATTCCGGCTGCACGATCTGCAGGCCCGGCTGGAACAGCTCGGCACGGATCACCATGGCGAACGAGCCGCCGAGCAGGAACATCGCGAAGCTGAACCACAGGTACATGGTCCCGATGTCTTTGTGGTTGGTGGTCAGCACCCAACGCATCAGGCCTTTGGCGGGGCCGTGGGCGTGGTCACCGGCATGGCCGTGGTCATCGATCACTGCGCTCATGTCCTTTCTCCTGCAAAGAAGTGGGCGAGGCGGTCATGGGCGCATCGCCGCGACCGTGGGCGGGGGCCTGCATTGGGCGCGCTCATTTGTTTTCAGCCTCTTTGAGGGCCAGCACATCCTTAGGCGTAACCATGTCGCCCTTGTTGTTGCCCCACGCATTACGCTCGTAGGTAACGACCGCAGCGATATCGACTTCCGACAGTTGCTTGCCGAACGCGGCCATCGCGGTGCCCGGTTTGCCGTGGTAGACGATGCTCAGGTGCTCGGCCGCAGGGCCGGTGGCGATTTTCGAACCCTTGAGCGCCGGGAACATCGGCGGCAGGCCCTGGCCCTCGGCCTGGTGACAGGCCACGCAGGTGGTGTGGTAGACCTTGTCGCCACGGGCCACCAGCTCTTCGAGCGTCCACTCTTTGGAGGTCAGTTCCTTGAGCTTGGCCGCCTCGGCCTTGCGCTCGCCGAGCCAGGTGTCGTAGTCAGCCTTGGACTTGACCTCGACCACGATGGGCATGAAGCCGTGGTCCTTGCCACACAACTCCGCGCATTGGCCACGGTACAGGCCGGGTTTTTCGACGCGGGTCCAGGCCTCGTTGACGAAGCCGGGAATGGCATCGCGCTTGACCGCAAAGGCCGGCACCCACCAGGAGTGGATCACATCCGCCGCCGTCACCAGAAAGCGCACCTTGGCCCCCACCGGCAACACCAGCGGCTGGTCGACTTCCAGCAGGTAGTGCTCGCCCTTGGTGGCCTTGTTGTGGATTTGCTCCGCGGGAGTGGCCAGGTTGCTGAAGAACTCGACGTCCTGGCCCAGGTATTTGTAATGCCACTTCCACTGATAGCCGGTGACCTGGATGTCCACATCCGATTCCGAGCTGTCGTAGATATTGATTAACGTTTTGGTGGCGGGAATGGCCATGGCCACCAGGATCAGGAAAGGTACGACGGTCCACAGAATCTCGACCGTGGTGCTCTCGTGAAACTTAGCCGGTACCTGGCCGGTGGAGCGGCGGTGGACCATCATCGACCAGAACATGGCACCGAAGACGATGATGCCAATCACCACACAGATCCAGAAAATGGTCATGTGCAGGTCGAAGACCGCGTTACTCACCTCAGTGGCCCCTGGCGTCATATTCACCGTCCAGGCGGCTTGCGCCTGGCTGAATACTGACCACAACACAAGGCCCATCCAAACATGTGGATGTCGCGTCATTGCGGGTTCCCCTTATCGTTCTTGTTATCCCGTCAGGCGTTACACCTGCGGCCAAGGGAGCGGCTCAGATACTGCAAATCACCGCCAAGCCTTGCCTGCACAGCAGTCGGGCGTCATCAGCTAATCGCGTACAGAAGCGAGTATAGACAGCGACCGGGACCTCGCAACGCGATGGCGTAAAACAGCTGATACAAATGCAATGGACCCGGTAGGCCCAATGAATGAAGGGAGATAACGGACGAATGGTGGCATTTCGATATAACGGCAGAGCATAACCGTGAAATAATTATGACAAAGCCGTCTTAGTAAGTTTTGTAAGCAAGCTAACTTGTGTCTTCCCTCATCAACTGCCTTCGCTTCCTGGAGTTTTCATGAACACCGCCGCATTGCGCGAGCAGATCCAACGTGCCCACCAACATGAGACCCAAACCGGTCAACTTGCGCGCCAGTTGGAAACCCAATTACCGCACCTGCACTCGGCCATCCAACTGCCGCAGGCCAACGCCAAAGGCGCGATGACCGGTTTTGTCACCGCCTATATCGACCAAGTGCCCGACCTGCTGGACGCCGCCAATGGCGTGGCGCGCGAGGCTGGCATCGAGTCGCAGATCAAGCCGGTACTGAAGATCGCCGAGCAGTTCTTCCTCCAGCCCCTGAAAATCATGGACGGCCACGTCGGCCTCGCTGGCCTGCTGGATGAAGCCTACCTGGCCCATCGCCTGGTAGAAGAAGTCAACGACCTGTACATCAAGCACTTCGGCCAACCGCTGATCCCCCTGGACATGACGGTTGCCAACCTGATCGCCCATCAATTGATCGGCGAAGCCTTTGCCAACCAGTTGGACGAGGCGGTACACCACGCCGTGGACGAAATGCTCAACGAAGAGAGCTTCGCCCTGGAGTCGGTCGAGGCCTACCGCGACAAGCTCGCCAGCCCCGACACCGGTGCCGCGTGGAAGCGCTGGCCATGCCTGTCGCGCCAACTGGGCGTGGTCCTGGAGCTGGACCCGCCCGCCTGATGCCACCGTAGCCATTGGCGCGGCCTCGGGTCGCGCCAACCCGCTATGCCCGCACGCCCACACCGGTGGTTGTGCGCAAACGCCCCTCTAGCCGCCGCTTCAAGCCCCGCGCCTCAATCAGCAGTGTCGAGCCTTTGGCCGCGTTGGCCCGTGCCCATTCCTCCAGCAACTCCAGGCACGCATGATCGATGTAGCTCAAATGGCCCAACGGCACATGCACCCTCGCCCCGGGCGGGATCTGCGCCAACACCCGGGTCAGGGCCGGAACCTTGAGAAAGGTCGCTGCGCCGGATAGGCGCAACTCCATCTCACCGGCCATTGGCAGGTCCACCAGGCTGATTTTCAAGCGCGAAGCCTTCCAGGCCAATTTCGCCAGCGTCAGGCCGAAGCCGATCAGCACCCCGGTCAATAGGTCGGTAAAGATGATCGCCAGCGCCGTGGCGCCGTAGGTCAGCATCGGCATGCGGCCATAGCGGCCCAAGCCGCGGAACACTTTCAGGTCCACCAATTTGCACCCGGTGTACACCAACACCCCGGCCAGGCTGGCTACCGGGATGCTTTGCAGCACGCTGGACAGCAACAACACGAAGGCCAGCAACCAGGCACCATGAAAGATCGTCGATAACCGCGTGCTGGCACCGGCCTGCACATTCGCCGAACTGCGCACGATCACCCCGGTCATCGGCAACGCGCCGAGCACGCCGCACAGCATATTGCCCACGCCTTGGGCGCAGAGCTCACGATCGAAATCCGAGCGCGGGCCACTGTGCATACGATCGACCGCCGCAGCCGACAACAGCGTTTCGGCACTGGCGATAAACGCTACGGCGAACGCGGCGACCAACAGGTCCGGGTTGGCCAGGTTGAGCAAGTCCGCCGGGCGCAGCCAATCGATAGCCTCGGCCAGATTGGCCGGCACCTCCACCCGCCGCACCTGCAACGCCAGCAGCAGGCTCGCCGCCGTGGTCACGCCCACACCCAGCAGAGCGCCCGGCACAAAGCGCAGCGCCTGGGGCCGCCATTTATCCCACAGCCACATCACCGCAATCGTCGACAACCCTAACAACCCGGCTTGCCAGCCCAAGCCACCTCCAAGGGTCGGCCACGCCTCAGCCAGGGCGCCCGGGAACCCCGCCAAGTTATCCAGCCCGGAAGGCTTGGGCACACCATCGAGCATCACATGCACCTGGGACAGCACGATCAGCACGCCAATCCCGGCCAACATCCCGTACACCACCGCTGGCGCCGTCACCCGGAACCAGCAGCCCAGGCGAAAGCGCCCGGCCAGCAATTGCAGCAACCCCGCCAGCAGCAGGATCGGCCCCAGCATCGCCACGCCATGCTGGCGCACCAGCTCGAACACCAACACCGCCAGCCCCGCGGCCGGGCCACTGACCTGCAACGGCGACCCGGCCAGCCAACCCACCACCAAGCCGCCGACGATCCCGGTAATCAGGCCCTTGGCCGGTGGCATACCAGACGCGATGGCAATGCCCATGCACAAGGGCAGGGCCACCAGAAACACCACCACCGAAGCCAACAGCTCCCGTGGCAAAACCGCTTTGAACGCACCCATAAAAAGGCTCCCGAACATTTCTTCAGGCGTGGCGAAGCCGACCGCTAAAACAGCAGTCCAGGCTAAGCCAGGCAGGAACTAAGGAAGATCTAGAAGCGCGCTTTGGGCGTCGCTACAGGTATCGGATGGCTGCCATCGAGCGGCAGGAAGCAGCCTTTGTCGGCATCGTAGGCTTTGATTTCGCTGGTCTCGATGCTGTAGACCCAACCATGGATAAACAGATGACCGTTGGCCATGCGCGAGGCCACCGAAGGGTGAGTGCGCAAGTGCTGGAGTTGGGCGATGACGTTCTCCTCGGTCAGCACATGCATGCTTTCGTTTTCATCGGCGCAATTGCAGTTTTCCTGAACCATGGTCTTGGCGACTTCAGCGTGGCGCAGCCAGGCTTTGACCGTAGGCATTTTCTCCAGGCTTTGTGGGTTGAGCACCGCCCGCATCGCGCCGCAATCGGAGTGGCCGCAAATGATGATGTGCTGCACGCCCAACGCCAGCACCGCGTATTCGATGGCAGTCGAAACGCCGCCGTTCATCTGCCCGTAGGGCGGCACGACATTGCCCACGTTACGGGTCACGAACAGATCCCCCGGGGCACTTTGGGTAATCAGCTCAGGCACGATGCGCGAGTCAGCGCAGGCAATGAACATCGCCCTGGGCCGCTGGGCCGTGGCGAGCTTCTTGAAGAGCTCTTCCTGTTCAGGAAAGACCTCATGATGAAAGTGCAGAAAACCATCGACGATATGCTGCAACGCTGCATCGGCGCTTTCGGCGTCCGGAAGGACAGAAGCCGACGCAGCCAACGGCTGTTTATCCTTGTCACTCATGATTCATCCTCTTTTATTGACGGATTTTTGGAATCTTCCCGTGTTCACCGGTGCGAAGCCAGCTATTGACTAGAAAATAATCAACTCGCGAAATGCGACTGACCGGTCAGTCGACGAACAGCGTACCCGTCGAAACTTAACTAAACCTGAACCAACCGCTCTAGCCTAATGCTTACAGGTTAGCCAAAACGTGACTACGGTTAAGATGCCCAAGCACTTGCAGGAGACCTCCGTAGTCTAGAGCAGCGACATCTGACTGCCCGGTGGGCAAAAGGCATTGCAGTCCAAGTTGAAACCCTCGCGTCGATCCAGCCCCAACCGCTTGAGCGCCTTGGCGAAACGCTGGGCCAGCAAATCGGCGAACGGCCCTTCACCCCGCATCCGCGCGCCAAAACGGCTGTCATACAGTTCACCGCCACGGCTTTGGCGCACCAGGCTCAACACATGGGCCGCCCGCTGCGGGTAGTGGGCGGCCAGCCACGCCTCGAACAGCGGCGCTACCTCCAGCGGCAGGCGCAACATCATGTAGGCCGCGCTCTGCGCGCCCGCGCCGTGGGCCTCTTCCAGCAGGTGCTCCAGCTCGCTGTCGTTAATCATCGGAATCATCGGCGAGCACAACACCCCCACCGGCACCCCCGCTTCGCGCAACACCCGGATTGCCCGCAGCCGGGCCTTGGGTGCCGCTGCGCGCGGTTCAAGAATGCGTTTTAGCTCGTCATCGAGGGTGGTCAGGCTAATCATCACCGCCGCCAACCGTTGCTGGGCCATTTCGGCCAAGAGGTCCAGGTCGCGCAGGATTAGCGAACCCTTGGTGACGATGGTGACCAGGTGGCGGTAGCGCAACAGCACTTCCAATGTCTGGCGCGTGATTCGATGTTCGCGTTCGATGGGTTGGTAAGGGTCCGTATTGGAGCCCAAATTGATTGGCGCACATTGATACCCGGGCTTACTTAGCTGCTGCTCCAGCACCTGCGCCGCGTTGGTCTTGGCGATCAACCGGGTTTCAAAATCCAGCCCTGGCGACATGTCCCAATAGGCATGGCTGGGCCTGGCGTAACAGTAAATGCAGCCGTGCTCACAGCCTCGATAGGGGTTGATCGAGCGATCGAAGGGCAAGTCCGGGGAGCTGTTGCGAGTGATGATGGTTTTCGCCGTTTCGATGCGTACCTCGGTGCCCTGGGTCAGCGGGGCTTCCTGATACCAGCCGTCATCCTCGGCCACCGAGTGCCTGGGCGCGAACCGGTTGTGCGGGTTGGTGGCAGTGCCACGACCACGTGGGGGCAAGGGGGTAAGGGGGTAAGCATCATGCAAATCTCTTGACTGTATAAACGTACAGTAACCGAGCTTTTGCCTCCCTGCCAGTACCGCCGGGCATTTGGCCGAGCGGCGAGGAAAAATAATGAAATACATGGCGGTTCCCGACAAAAAAAACTCATCTAATGTTAGCCAAGCAACAGCCAATACAACTTACCTTGAAGGGAATCAATATGTCTGTATTTAATTCGCGCGGTATCTTCCTGCGGCTTCTTGCACCATCGATTGTTAGCCCTAACAAGGCAGAGGTTTCGATGAAGCTGGGACTAGAAGTTCTCGGTTACAACGAAGAAACCGAAGAGCAAACCCACACATTTGTCGATATAACTGAACTAACAGCGCTCTCCAACGATGGCGGTAAAACATTCACCCTACGCACGGTCAGGGATATTGACGGTGACGGTGATATTGACGAAGCCGACAAGGAAAAACTCCTAGCACTGGCCAGTGCCTATGCCCGAATTCTTAATCCTTGATATGCACTCGATGAGCTCTGCGCAAAATATCGCATCTCGAGTTCCAATGTAACGCAACCACCATAGTTATATTTAGTAATCCAGAGGTACATCAAATGGAAGGTCCAAAAAATCGAGGGGTATTTCTTCAGCGTGTTGATGAAGGAAATGAGACCAAGATCCTCGGCCAGCTTGCGGGTACGGTTTCAACCATAGACGAATCAACACAGCAACCAGCAGATACCTTGACTGAGTCCACGTATTTCACGTTGTCGGTAAAAAATGATGGAGACACACATAATCTTACATACGGCCCCTGGGACGATGTAGATGTAAACTCAGATAACATGATTGATGATCGAGACGAGCAAGCCATGACGGAACTTGCACTGTCCTACTATCACCAAATAACACTAAAGGCGCCACACGGTATATTTCTATACCTTATCAATAGTAACCATACAACACTTCAAGTACTGGTGCAGATTTCGAAAAAAGCCGGAAACCTGCTCACAGACTCCACATCATTTACTGCAATCAGCACTGATGGCGGATCAAGCTTTACCATACCGGACTTTTCTATCGACGTAGATGGAGACAATCAAGCTAACCATGACGATAAAACCAGCATAGAACGGCTGGTATCGGCGTTCACTTCCTTTAAACTTTGAACTTAGGCAAACCTGCCAGGTTGTAATTAAACCTGGCAGGTTTGAATCTATCAGTTGTTTTTTTTCAATTTCGGATTGGGGAAAAACTGCACAGCCTGCACCTTCGCATCCGGCACCTTCAATGCGGTGGTGTTGACCCGCGTGCCCAACTCCTTGGGCACCGACAGGCCCTGTTCGTTGAGCACATCCGAGTAACCGCAGGCGACGCATTCGCGGTGCGGGACATCGTCCTCGCTCCACATCATCAACTTGTCCGACTCGCTACACGCCGGGCAGACCGCTCCGGCGATAAAGCGTTTTTTCGTTATCACTGGCCCTTCACTCATGCTGCTGCGTCCTCGGTCAGGCCGCTATGGCGCAAGAGTGCGTCAATCGACGGCTCGCGGCCGCGGAAATCGACGAACAGCACCATCGGGGCCTGGGAGCCACCGCGCGCCAGGATCGCCTCGCGGAACGCACGGCCAGTCTGCGGGTTAAGCACGCCATCTTCCTCGAACTTGGAAAACGCATCGGCCGACAGCACTTCCGCCCACTTGTAGCTGTAGTAACCCGCCGCGTAACCGCCGGCAAAAATGTGGGCAAAGCTGTTGGGGAAGCGGTTGTAGGCCGGTGGACGCATCACCGAAACCTCGTCGCGTACGCCTTCGAGCACCTGCGCCACGCTGCGGCCATCGCCGTGGGTGGCGTGCAGTTCGAAGTCGAACAGCGAGAACTCCAGTTGGCGCACCATCATCAGGCCGGACTGGAAGTTTTTCGCCGCCAGCATCTTTTCCAGCAGGTCTTGGGGCAGCGGTTCGCCGGTCTCGAAGTGACTGGAAATCAGCGCCAGGCCTTCAGGCTCCCAGCACCAGTTCTCCATGAACTGGCTCGGCAGCTCGACCGCATCCCAGGCCACGCCGTTGATGCCCGAGACACCGGCGTGTTCGACGCGGGTCAGCAGGTGGTGCAAGCCATGGCCAAACTCATGGAATAGGGTGGTCACTTCATTGTGGGTCAGCAGCGCAGGCTTGCCGCTGTCAGCGGGGGTGAAGTTACATATCAGGTTCGCCACCGGGCTTTGCAACACGCCCTCCAGGGTGCGGCGGCGGTCGCGGGCGCCGTCCATCCAGGCGCCACCGCGCTTGTTGGCCCGGGCGTAAAGGTCGAAGAAAAAGCGCCCCACGTGCTGGCCGTTTTCCTTGATCTCAAACAGGCGTACATCCGGGTGCCAGGTGTCGAAACCGCTCAGTTCGGTGATTTCGATGCCGTACAGGCGTTGCACGATGGTGAACAGGCCGCCCAACACCTTGTCGATCGGGAAGTAGGCGCGCAGGGTTTCCTGGGCCACGCTGTAGCGCTGTTCGCGCAGTTTTTCGCCGTAGAAACCGCTGTCCCAGCTTTGCAGGTCGGGGCAACCCTGTTCGGCGGCGTAAGCCTTGAGCTGTTCCAGGTCTTGGGCGGCAAATGGCTTGCTGCGCTTGGCCAGGTCACGCAGGAAACTCAACACCTGATCGCTGGAGTCAGCCATTTTGGTGGCCAGGCTCAGTTCGGAAAAACTGGCGAAACCCAGGAGCTTGGCCAATTCCTGACGCAGGTCGAGGATTTCTTCCATCACCGGGCCGTTATCGTTCTGACCGGCATTCGGGCCTTGGTCCGACGCACGGGTGCAGTAGGCGGCGTAGACTTCCTCGCGCAACGCACGGTCCTGGGCGTAGGTCATCACCGCGTAGTAGCACGGGAACTCCAGGTTGATGAGCCAACCGTCGAGCCCTTTGGCCTGGGCCGCCGCGGCCATTTGCGCCTTGGACGAATCGGTCAGGCCTGCCAGCAGCCCTTCGTCGGTGATGTTTTTGCTCCAAGCCTGGGTCGCGTCCAGCAGTTGGTTGGAGAAGCGGCTGCCCAGCTCCGACAACTTACTTTGCACCTCGGCATAGCGCTGTTGCTCGGCGGGCGGCAGGTCGATACCCGACAAGCGGAAGTCACGCAGGGAATGTTCGAGGATGGTTTTCTGCGCCACGTCGAAACCGGCCGCCTGCGGGCTGTTGGCCAGGGCTTCAAAGGCCTGGAACAGCGCACGGTTCTGGCCCATTTCGGTGGAGTAGGCGCTCAGTGCCGGCAAACAAGCCTCGTAGGCTTCGCGCAGCTCGGCGTTGTTGCACACCGCGTTGAGGTGGCTGACCGGGCTCCAAGCGGCGCCGAGGCGGTCATTGAGCTCGTCCATGGCCAATACCAGGCCAGCCCAGGTAGGCTGCTGGCCTTGTGCTTCGAGGATTTGCGCGATGGCAGCGCGGTTGTCAGCCAGGATCTGTTTGATGGCCGGTTGCACATGCTCGGCACGGATCGCCGAAAACGGCGGCAGGTCGTAGGGCTGCAAAAGAGGGTTGTTCACGCTCACGGTGGGCACCTTGGCTGGAAGAAACATCGGGCCATCTTAATTACAATCGACGCCCGCCGCAGCTATAAGCCCCATTAATAAATGTCACTGAGGGAAATTCACTTGGCCATTCGTACCTACCAGAACCGCCGCCCGGCCCTGGCTGAACGCGCCTTTGTCGATCACTCGGCGGTGGTCATCGGCGACGTTGAAATCGGCACAGACAGCTCGGTTTGGCCTTTAACGGTGATCCGCGGCGACATGCACCGCATCCGCATCGGCGCGCGCACCAGCGTGCAGGACGGCTGTGTGTTGCACATTACTCACGCCGGCCCATTCAACCCCGATGGCTTCCCGCTGCTGATCGGTGACGACGTGACCATCGCCCACAAAGTCATGCTCCACGGCTGCACCGTCGGCAGCCGGGTGCTGATCGGCATGGGCAGCATCGTGATGGACGGCGCGGTGGTGGAGGACGACGTCATCATCGGCGCCGGCAGCCTGGTGCCGCCGGGCAAACGCCTGGCCAGCGGCTTTCTGTATGTGGGCAGCCCGGTCAAGCAGGCCCGCCCACTGACTGACAAGGAACGTGCCTTTTTCACCTACAGCGCGGCGAACTACGTGAAGCTCAAGGACTTGCACCTGGCCGAAGGTTTCGACCAGGCCTGACCTTGCCTCGCCCTCAATCAGGATTTTCCATGCACTACCAAACCGTTTTGTTCGACCTCGACGGCACCCTCACCGACCCGCGCGAAGGCATCACCCGCTCGATCCAGTTCGCCCTGGCCAACCTAGGCATCGACGAGCCGGACCTGAGCAAGCTCGAACACTTTATCGGCCCGCCCCTGCTACAAGCCTTTATGCAGTTTTACGACTTCGACGAGGCCAAGGCTTGGGAGGCGGTGAACTTCTACCGTGAGCGTTTCAAGGTCACCGGCCTGTACGAAAACCGTGTGTTCGACGGCGTCACCCCATTGCTGGAAACCCTCAGCGGGCAAGGGCGCCAGCTATATATCGCCACCTCAAAACCCTGGGTGTTCGCCCGGGAAATCGCCCGCCACTTCGACTTCGCCAAACACTTCAAGGTGGTCTACGGCAGCGAACTGGACGGCACCCGCACCAACAAGGTCGAATTGATCGCCCACCTCATGCGCGAAGAAGGCCTCGACCCCGCCCACACCTTGATGATCGGCGACCGCAAACACGACCTGATCGGCGCCAAAACCAATGGCCTGGACGCCGCCGCCGTGGGCTACGGTTTTGGCAGCCACGAAGAGTTGAGCGCCGAACAACCGACTTATCACTTCCAAACCCTGGCCCAATTGCATGAGGCGTTTTTGCCGCGTTAGTGCTCTTGCGGGGGCTGGCGAATGACAAGGGTGGTGAATGGCTGCGCACCCGCTATTGGCGCGCTGCCGCCAACAAGCCCTCAAGCCGTTGCTGGCGCGCGTGCGCGGGCAGGGCGCCCAGGGTTTGCACTGCACGGTAAAACGCCGGCCAATCGCCCTGGGCCTGCTGGAACAGCGCCGCAAACGCCGGCACCCATTGGTCGTAGAGGCCAAAGGGCAGCAAACGGGCGTTGTTCAGTGGCGCATTGACCCAGGCGTCGTAGCGCTTGGACCCAGCCCATTGGTGCTCGCGCAGGTGCCGGTACTCGCGGCGCAAGCGCTCGAATTCGGCGGCCTTGCCCTGGCGCATGGCTTCGGCGGACAGGGGCGAGGCGTACAAGCGCTCCAGGCGCGCGCGGCTGTCGAGCACCAACGCAATGAACTGCTCGCGCTGGCGGCCCTGCGCATCGCCGGCCGGCGCCAGGCCCCGGGCCGAGCGCCATTGCCGGGTGCCTTCCTGCTCAACGAAGGAGGCGAAGGACTCATTGAACGACGTGTCGTCTTTCACGTAGACACGCTGATGCGCCAGCTCATGGAAGATCAGCGTGGCCAGGCGTTCGTCGCCCCAACCCAGCATCGAACTAAGGATCGGGTCATTGAACCAGCCCAGGGTGGAATAGGCCTCGACCCCGCCAATCGACACGTCCAGCCCTTGTTGGGCAAGCAGCGCCGCCTCGCCCCGGGCGCCGCTCTGGCTGTAATAGCCGCGATAGGCCACGCAACCGGCAATCGGGAAGCAGTGGTTTTGCGGGCTCAGGGAAAACTCCGGCGTGGCGAACACATTCCACACCACAAACGGGCGGCCGATATCGGCGTAAAGCCGGTAGCTCTGGTTATCCGGCAAATGCAGCTGTTCGCTGGCAAAGGCCCGAGCCTTTTGTGATTGCGCCAAGTGCGCGCGCAAGGTCGGGTCGCGGGCCGGGTCGGCGACCACCTCGGCCACCGGCACGCGGGCGTTGAGCAGGCGTAGCTGGCCTTGGGCCAATTGGCCGTAATAGCTCAGGCTGGCGCAGCCGTTGAGCAGCACGGCGGGCAACAAGAGCGCAAATAGCCCAAGGCGTCTGTTTTGCCTTATCAAATTCCAATCTTCCCGTGAGTGGCGCAGCGCACGACTATCGCGCCTGTTTGCCGCTACGCCAAGTGCACCTTCATACCCGAGGCGGATCGGCGCTATGCTCAGCCCCTGACCGTCCGGATGCCTGCCATGCGCCTAGCCTTGTTGTTCCTCGCCTGCACCACCCTCACAGCGTGCGTCGCCACGCCACTGCCCGCCGTAAACCCACAGATGGCCTGGGTCGACTTCGCCACCCCATCGCCCGGCGGCAAAGTGCTGATGGCCGATCGCCTGGACAACCAACGGCTGCCGGACGGGCGCTACTTCCAGGTGACGCCGGGGCGCCATGAACTGACCGTGCGTTTTGACTTTGAAGTCATGGGCGGCGGCATGCTCATGACCACCGAACCGCGCGAGCGCCTGTGCTACATGACCGTGCCGTACGAGCATTTCGAGGCCGGCCAGCGCTATCGGTTGGAGGCCCGTTCACTGGCCTTCACCCCCAGCGCCCGGCTGCTCAACGCCCGGGGCGAGATCGTCGCCACCGAGCGGGCGATCCACTGCGTGCCCTGAGTGGGCTCAGCGGTCGTTCTTTTGATAGATGATTTTCCGGGTGCCGTTCTCGCAACTGCCGACCACCATGTTCTGGTCGTGTACATCAGCGTTGGGGACGACTTCCAGGGTGTATGAAGCAACGCCTTGCGCCTGGATCTTGGCCTCGATCTCGGCCTTGAGTTCTTCACAAGGTTTAGGTGCAGCCAACGCCGAAGTGCTCAGCGCCAAGCCGATTACCGCCAAAGCAAAACCTTTCATGTGCCAACTCCCTGAATGCGGTGCGCAGGGCCCTGCGCCAAAGCCGCGAAGGCCCATTGCACCACACATGTGAACCCACGGTTACGCGGATCAGCCCACCAGGGTCGCGTCCAGGGTGATCTTGGCGTTCAGCACCTTGGAAACCGGGCAGCCCTCTTTGGCTTTTTTGCTCAGTTCTTCAAATTGCGCCTGGGTGGCGCCGGGGATTTTGGCCTTGAGAATCAAATGCACGGCGGTGATGGCAAAGCCATCGTCGAGCTTGTCCAGGGTGACTTCGGCCTGAGTGTCGATGCTGTCTGCCTTCAGGCCCGCGTCGCCCAGGATCATGGAAAACGCCATGGAAAAGCAGCCCGCATGCGCGGCGCCGATCAGCTCTTCCGGGTTGGTGCCCTTGCCGCCCTCGAAACGTGCCTTGAAACCGTAAGGCGCCTCGCGCAACACACCGGTTTCGGTAGAAATGGAACCGATGCCGGTTTTCAAGTCGCCTGCCCAGTGGGCCGATGCTTTCTTCGTGATGCTCATCGCTGTCTCCTCAGGTTCGGCGCGAAAGATCGCGCCTGTGGGGTTTTGCGTTACTAGGGTTCTGAGGATAGAAGAGCCGCCAAAGTTCACCTCATCAGAAATCGCTACCCGTCTGGTAGGTAAATTCGCGTCCGCTATTGAATCTCGGGTATATGCCCACATTGCATGAAGCAGGCTTATCGAAATCGGCAGGTTTTGGCGCGTGACAAAAAACCTGCAAACCCCTCACTGGAGACGCAGGTTTATGAAGCAACTGTCCGATATCAAGTTCTCGACCCTCGACCTGGTGCCCGTGCGCGCCGATGGCAGCCCGGCGCAATCGTTGCGCAACTCCCTGGATCTGGCGCAACACGTCGAGAAGTTCGGCTATCACCGCTTTTGGGTGGCCGAACACCACAACATGGACGGCATCGCCAGCTCCGCCACCTCCGTGCTGCTCGGCTACCTGGCCGGTGGCACCTCGACCATCCGCGTCGGCTCCGGCGGGGTGATGTTGCCCAACCATGCGCCGTTGGTCATCGCCGAACAGTTCGGGACCCTGGAAAGCCTCTACCCCGGGCGAATCGACCTGGGCCTGGGCCGCGCGCCCGGTTCCGACCAAATGACCGCCCGCGCCTTGCGCCGCGAACGTTCGGGCAGCGCCGACGATTTCCCGGACGACGTGGCCGAACTGATGGCGTACCTCGGCCCGCGCACCCCGGAGCAAAAAGTCATCGCCGTGCCGGGTACGGGCACCAACGTGCCGGTGTGGCTGCTGGGTTCGAGCCTGTTCAGCGCCCAACTGGCGGGCGAACGAGGGTTGCCTTACGCCTTCGCCTCACATTTCGCACCGCGCTACATGCACGAAGCCATTCGCGTTTACCGCAACCACTTCAAGCCTTCGGCCGTGTTGGATAAGCCCTACGTGATGCTCGGCATTCCGCTGGTGGCCGCCGACACCGACGAGCAGGCCGATTACCTGGCCACCTCGGTGTACCAACGCATCCTGGCCCTGATGCGCGGCCAAAGCCTGGTGCAGCGCCCACCGGTCAGCACCATGGACGGCTTGTGGTTGCCCCATGAAAAAGAAGCCGTGGCCAGTTTCCTGGGCCTGGCGATGGTCGGCAGCCCGGAAAAAATCCGCGCCAAACTGCAGGTGCTGATCGAACAGACCGGGGCCGATGAACTGATCTTTACCTGCGACTTGTACGAACACGCTGATCGCCTGCATTCCTATGAATTGCTGGCGCAGGTGATGAAGGGGTGATGGCGGTTAGGTGAACCGCAGATGATGGGGGAGCGGGCCGGGCAATGGGCTTGTGGCGGCTGCAATGGCGTCATCGCGAGCAGGCCCGCTCCCACAGTTGAACAGTGGTCTGGGTGGGATGTTCATTCTTCCTTTGTGGGAGCGAGCCTGCTCGCGATGGCGGCACGCAGGCCTCCCACGGGGGTTCAGCACAAGCACTAGCCGCGCTTGTAGACGATCTCTTTAGTGCCTGCCTCGCAGGTGCCGACGACTTTGCCGTCAGCGTCCGCGCCTTTTTCCACGATCTCCAGCGAATAACCCGACGCACCATTGGCATTGATCTTCGCGGCGATTTCGCTTTTCAACTCTTCGCACGGCTTGCCCGCAGCCAGGGCGGTGCCCGCCAGGCTCAACAAACCTACAGCCAGTACAAACTTCTTCATCGATCACATTCCCTGGTCGGATTAAAAAACCTCGGCGGCGGGCCCAATGCCCGCGGCCGGATAGCGCTTTGCCATTCCTATGGCAATCGGCCAGCGTACAAGTTCAGCGCCTCAGCTATTGGCGATGCGAAACCCCACCTTGAGGGTGACCTGAAAATGCGCCGCTCTGCCGTCCTTGATATGGCCGCGGGTTTCGGTCACCTCGAACCATTCCAAGTGCTTGATGCTCTTGCTGGCCTCGGCCAGGGCATTGTTGATGGCGTCTTCGATGCTGGTGGGGGACGACCCTACCAGTTCCACTTTCTTGTAGGTGTGATGGTCTGTCATAGCGATCTCCTTTGGCGTAGGTCAAAGCCTAGCAGCGAATAGGGCGAATACTTGTGACAGGCGTTTCTTCACGAAAGGTCAGAATTTCTGCACTTTCCCAAACCCCTGGAGTCCGAACCTTCACACGCCACTCAACCAATGCAGGAGAGCCACCATGGCCAACACTTCTTTACGCAAAGCCTCATTGCAAAGCATGGAAGCGGAAATCGAGAGTCTGCTCAAATCCCTGGAAAGCCTCAAAGACGATGCCTCCGACGAGTCGCGTAAAACCCTCAAGGCCCTCAAAAGCAACGCCGAGAACGCGCTGAAGCATTCGCGCCACCTGCTCAGCGACGCTTATGAAGAAGTCAAAGTCAAAACCCGCGAAACCGGGATCGCCACCCGCGACTATGCCCAGCAACACCCCTGGACCACTGCCGGTGTCGCGGTCGGTGCCCTGGGCCTGCTGGCCGCTTACTTGATGTGCAAACGCGGCGACTAAGCCTGCTGGCGCAGCTCATTTTTGAGCCACTGCGCCAACTGCCGAGCGCGCCCGTCCGCGGCGCGCTTGGGTAGCCACAACGCCAGTTGCGCCGGGGTTTGGCAAAAACCCCACGGCGCAACCAGGCGCCCGGCGCGCAGGTCCTCGGCCACCAACGGCTCAGGGGCGATCGCCACGCCCAAACCGGCCACCGCCGCTTCCAGCAAGTAGTACAAATGCTCAAACCCCTGCCCGAACTTCAGCGCCCCGGCGTCGAGGTCGCTTTGCCGTGCCCAACTGGGCCAGGCCTGGGGCCGCGAGGTGGTGTGCAGCAACGCCTCTCCCAGCAAGGCGCTAGCGGGGGCCTCGCGCAACGCCTCGTAGGCCGCGCAACGCGGGCTCATCACCGGGCCGATGCGCTCACTGGCCAACTCGTATACCTGCATATCCGCCGGCCACGGCGGCTCGGCGAACACCAAGAGCGCGTCCAGCCCCGGGCGGCGCGGGTCCAGGTCGCCTTCACCGGCCGACAGGTGCAGGCGTAAATCCGGCAAATCGGCGTTCAAGCGCCCCAACCGCGGAATAAACCAGCGCGCCAGCAAGCTACCCGAGCAGCCCAACACAAAGGGCGCATCCGCCGTGCTCTGGCTCAGCTCGGCGCACACCGTGCGCAAGCGCTCGAAGGCCTCGGTACTGGCATCGCGCAGGCGCACACCGGCATCTGTGAGTTTAAGGCCGCGCCCTTCCTTGACGAAAAGGCCCACCCCCAGGTGCTCCTCCAACGCCTTCAACTGCCGGCTGACGGCACCGTGGGTTACGTGCAGGTGTTCGGCGGCCTTACTCACGCTATTGAGGCGGGCGGTGGCCTCGAAGGCGCGCAGGGCGTTGAGCGGGGGCAGGTCTTGGCGCATGGTAAATGTGAGTTTTCCTGACAGGTTGCGGCGATCTTATCGGTTTTCAGCCCCCGGCGGCAGGGGTAGAGTGAACGCCATTGTCACTTAACGAATGCCCCTGGAGCGCGTCATGACCCAGCCCCATCACCCGCAAAACCTGCGTAACGGCCCCGACGCCAACGGCCTGTTCGGCGACTTCGGCGGCCGCTACGTGGCAGAAACCCTGATGCCGTTGATCCTCGAACTGGCCCGCGAATACGAAGCGGCCAAAGTCGACCCGGCCTTCATTGAAGAATTAGCCTACTTCCAGCGCGACTACGTCGGGCGCCCCAGCCCGCTGTACTTCGCCGAACGCCTGACCGAGTTCTGCGGCGGCGCCAAGATCTACCTCAAGCGCGAAGAGCTCAACCACACCGGCGCCCACAAGATCAACAACTGCATCGGCCAGATCCTGCTGGCGCGGCGCATGGGCAAAAAACGCATCATCGCCGAGACCGGCGCCGGCATGCACGGCGTGGCCACCGCCACCGTGGCCGCGCGGTTCGGCCTCGACTGCGTGATCTACATGGGCACCACCGACATCGAGCGCCAGCAGGCCAACGTGTTCCGCATGAAGCTGCTGGGCGCCACCGTGATCCCGGTGGTGGCCGGCACCGGCACCCTCAAAGACGCCATGAACGAAGCGCTGCGCGACTGGGTGACCAACGTCGACAGCACCTTCTACCTGATTGGCACCGTGGCCGGCCCGCACCCGTACCCGGCCATGGTGCGCGACTTCCAAGCCGTGATCGGCAAGGAAACCCGCGACCAGTTGCAAGCCCAGGAAGGGCGCCTGCCCGACAGCCTGGTGGCGTGCATCGGCGGCGGCTCCAACGCCATGGGCCTGTTCCACCCGTTTTTGGATGACCAGAGCGTGCAAATCATCGGCGTCGAAGCGGCCGGCTACGGCATCGACACCGGCAAGCACGCGGCCAGCCTCAACGGCGGCGTACCCGGCGTGCTGCACGGCAACCGCACCTTTTTGCTGCAAGACGACGACGGCCAGATCATCGACGCCCACTCCATCTCCGCCGGCCTGGACTACCCCGGCATCGGCCCGGAACACGCCTGGTTGCACGATATCGGCCGTGCCGAATACACCTCGGTCACCGACGACGAAGCCCTCGACGCCTTTCACAAATGCTGTCGCCTGGAAGGGATTATTCCCGCACTGGAAAGCGCCCACGCCCTGGCCGAAGTGTTCAAGCGCGCCCCGACCCTGCCCAAGGATCACCTGATGGTGGTCAACCTCTCCGGGCGCGGCGACAAAGACATGCAAACCGTCATGCACCACATGGAACACACCCAGCAGGAGAAACACTGATGAGCCGCCTGCACACCCGCTTCGCCCAGCTCAAGCAACAAAACCGCGCCGCCCTGGTGACCTTCGTCACCGCCGGCGACCCCAACTACGACACCTCGCTGGCCATCCTCAAGGGCCTGCCCGCCGCCGGCGCCGACGTGATCGAGTTGGGCATGCCCTTCACCGACCCCATGGCTGACGGCCCGGCCATCCAACTGGCCAACATCCGCGCCCTGGGCGCCAAGCAGAACCTGGCCAAAACCCTGCAAATGGTGCGCGAGTTCCGCCAGGGCAACAGCGATACGCCCCTGGTGCTGATGGGCTACTTCAACCCCATCCACCACTACGGCGTGCCGCGCTTCATCAGCGAGGCCAAAGAGGCGGGCGTGGACGGTTTGATCGTGGTGGACCTGCCGCCCGAGCATAACGGCGAGCTGTGCGACCCCGCGCAAGCGGCGGGCCTGGACTTTATCCGCCTCACCACCCCGACCACCGACGATGAACGCCTGCCTACCGTGCTCAACGGCAGCTCCGGGTTTGTGTACTACGTCTCGGTGGCGGGCGTGACCGGCGCCGGCGCCGCCACCCTGGAACACGTCGAAGAAGCCGTGGCACGCCTGCGCCGCCACACCGACCTGCCCATCAGCATCGGCTTCGGCATCCGCACCCCCGAGCAAGCCGCCGCCATCGCCCGGTTGGCCGACGGCGTGGTGGTGGGCTCGGCCCTGATCGACCACATCGCCAACGCCACCAGCGACGAACAAGCCGTGGACGGCGTACTGAGCCTGTGCGCCGCACTGGCCCAAGGCGTACGCGGGGCGCGTGGCGCCTAAAGGTGTTAGGCGCTAGCTAAAAAGGGGTTCAGGCACGCTGCCTGAACCCCTTTTTTATTGAGCAGGCCCCTCATGTGGGAGCGAGCCTGCCCGCGATGGCAGCGGCACAGCCAACAACCTCGCCGAATGACACACCCCATCGCGGGCAGGGCCCGCTCCCACAGGGGCAGCGGTTTTAGCCGTGGCCGTGTTCCACATCCAACACCCGGTTCACCAGCAACTGGCCCAACTCGATCATCTGCTGGATCGCCAGCGCCACATGGCGGCGCGAGCCGTCGAGGTCGAACGCCAGGTCGCAGGCCATGGCATTGGCCGAGGTCAGGGTTTGGTAGGCGTTGGCCAGCAGCGTTTCGGCGTGGGTATCGGGCACCACGCTGAACAGAGTTTCAGGCGGGCACGGGCGCGGGGTGTCGGGGCGCAAGTGAAAATCCAGGGCACGCTCGGCGGCCTCGTGGAAACGCGGGGAATCGGCGGATGCGTAGGGGGAAACGCTGAGGTCTTCGGGCGGGTTGGGGGTGGGTTTGAACATGTTTTAGCTCCGAGTAATTAAGGAGCCAACACCGTTTCGCTTGCTTCGAAAGAGGTGGCGGCTGTGCGCAGGTGTGCAAGACCGGACTCGGAACCCGGCAGGCCCGAAGGCCTCCCACACACAGCCGCCATAACGGTTCGCGAGCATAGAAAAATGCTCGATGAATAGCCATAAGCGATTGTGGGCCGAGTCGGACTTGCACGTCCGTGTCACCGATTGAGCGATGACCGGCGCAGACTAGCCCCCGGTTTTGCCGCCCACAAGTTCACCACCCGCGCCACAACCTGAAGGAAAACTCCCCAAACACCACAAAACCTGTGGGAGCGAGCCTGCCCGCGATGGCACCGGCACAGCCAACAACCTCGCCGAATGACACACCGCCATCGCGGGCAGGGCCCGCTCCCACAGGGGGTTGTTCGATAGCGGGGCGGGGCTTAGCCGCTCAAAAAACGCTCAAATCCAACGGCCGTATCGCGCCCATCATTCACTGTGGGAGCGAGCCTGCTCGCGATGGCACCGGCACAGCCAACAACCTCGCCGAATGACACACCGCCATCGCGGGCAGGGCCCGCTCCCACAGGGGGTTGTTCGATAGCGGGGCGGGGATTAGCCGCTCAAAAAACGCTCAAATCCAACGGCCGTATCGCGCCCATCCACACGGCGTAGTCGGTGTGGTCGGCCAGGTCGTCGCCGGTGTTGGGGTGCAAAAACACCACCAGGCCATTACGGTTCAGCGCCAGCCACGGCAGCATCACGCCGATGATTTCGGGGCCGAAGGCCAGTTGGCAGCTCCAGTCCGGGTGCGGGCCCACGGGGCGTTCGTGGAGGCGGCCCATGTGCACGTCGAACAGCCCCGTGGCGGTTTCGCACAACTGGCGGGCTTGTTCGAGGGTGTTGGCGTCGTAGTAGATGTGGGCGTGGTAGCCCTTGATCCGTTGCATAGCGCTCTCTGGATGTCAGATTTTTTACCCAGCCGCCACGCTACACCGCGATAGCCGGCAGGGCCATCCCCGCCAGGGTGTCGGCGCGGTGCTCGGCCATCAGCCAATCGACAAAGCTCTGGATCAGCGCCCCGCGCCGTTTACGGGCCGGCAGCACCACGTGGTAGCCAAACCCCGAGGCGGCACTTTCGGCAATCGGCCGGCACAGCAGACCTTGGGCCAGCAAGTTATCCACCAGGTGACGCCAGCCAATGGCCACGCCCTGGCCACCAATCGCAGCCTGGATCAGCAGCGTGTAGTTGTCGAAACGCAATTGCCCAGGCGCCGGCGCGGCGTGCAGGCCCAAGGCGCGAAACACCCCGGCCCAGTCGAACCAATGGCTGCTGGCTTCACCGCGCAAGTGCAGCAGCGGCAGGTCGGTGAGGCTAGCGGCCGGCAAGGGCAGGGCGCGGCCCTTGAGCAGCAGCGGGCTGCACACCGGAAACACTTCTTCGTTGAACAGCCAATGGCTGTCGCCCTGCTTGAAGCGGCCGTCGCCAAACCACACGGCCACGTCGATGTCGGGGCGCAGCATGGTGTGGTTGCGCTCGCTGGTCACCAGGCTCACGTCCACCTGGGGGTAGGCGGCGTGAAAGCGGTGCAGGCGCGGCATCAGCCAATAGGCGGCAAAGGCAAAGTCGGTGGCCACTTGCAGCACTTCATGCTGGCCCTGATTGCCGATAGCCAGCAAACCAGTGTCGATGTGCTGCAACCCGGCCTGCACGTGCTCCAGCAGCAGCGCGCCGGCCTCGGTCAGTTCGATGCCGCGGTAGATGCGGTCGAACAGGCGCGTGGCCAACTGTTCTTCGAGCCGTTTGATCTGCTGGCTGATGGCCGGTTGGGTGGTGCCCAGCTCCACCGCCGCCGCGGTAAAACTGCGCTGGCGCGCTGCGGCCTCAAAGGCGCGCAGCAGGTCCAGGGACAAATCGCCAAGGGCTTCATACATAAGCTGTGCTTATCCTAGTCATTGCCTTGCGTGGGCTTTACCGCTCAGTGCGCGGGCTACATTCTCGGCCCCAGCACTTTCGCATAACTGTCGACTATGGAATGCCGCGAACCCATGAAGCGCAAGAACATTCTTTTCATCATGGCCGATCAAATGGCCGCGCCCATGCTGCCCTTCTACGGGCCATCGCCCATCAAGCTGCCGAATTTGAGCCGCCTCGCCGCCCAGGGTGTGGTGTTCGACGCCGCGTACTGCAACAGCCCCCTGTGCGCGCCGTCGCGCTTTACCCTGGTCAGCGGCCAGTTGCCGAGCAAGATCGGCGCCTACGACAACGCGGCGGATTTCCCCGCCGATGTACCGACCTATGCCCACTACCTGCGGCGCCTGGGCTACCGCACGGCGCTGTCGGGCAAGATGCACTTTTGCGGCCCCGACCAGTTGCACGGCTACGAACAGCGCCTCACCAGCGACATTTACCCGGCCGACTACGGCTGGGCGGTGAACTGGGACGAGCCGGATGTGCGCCCCACCTGGTACCACAACATGGCCTCGGTGCTGCAGGCCGGCCCGTGCGTGCGCACCAACCAACTGGATTTCGACGAAGAGGTGCTGTTCAAGGCGCGCCAGTATTTGTACGACCATGTGCGCGAGGCCGGCGACCAGCCGTTTTGCCTGACGGTGTCGATGACCCACCCCCACGACCCGTACACCATCCCCAAGGCGTATTGGGATTTGTACCGCGACGATGAAATCCCACTGCCGCACACGCCCCCTCAGGCAGCGCAAGACCCTCATTCCCAACGCTTGCTCAAGGTTTACGACCTGTGGGACAAGCCGCTGCCTGTGGATAAGATCCGCGACGCGCGCCGTGCCTATTTTGGTGCGTGCAGCTATATCGACGACAACGTCGGCAAACTCCTGCAAACCCTCGACGAAACCGGGCTGTTGGACGACACCCTGATTGTCTTCTCGGGCGACCATGGCGACATGCTCGGCGAGCGCGGGCTTTGGTACAAAATGCACTGGTTCGAGATGGCCGCCCGCGTGCCGCTGCTGGTGTGGGCGCCGGGGCAATTCGCGGCGGGGCGGGTGCGGGCGGCGGTATCGACTGCCGACCTGCTGCCCACCCTGGTGGAGTTGGCCGGGGGCGAGGTGGCGCCGGGGCTGGCGTTGGATGGCCGCTCGCTGGTGCCGCATTTGCAGGGCGGCAGCGGGCACGACGAGGTGTTCGGCGAGTACATGGCCGAAGGCACCGTGAGCCCGCTGATGATGATCCGCCGGGGCGCCTACAAGTTCATCTACAGCGAGGACGACCCGTGCTTGCTGTTCGACGTGCACAACGACCCCCAGGAACAGGAAGAACTCAGCCAATCGCCGCCACATCGCCCGCTTTTCGACGCTTTTCTCGCCGAGGCGCGGGCCAAGTGGAACATCCCCGCCATCACCGCCCAGGTGCTGGCCAGCCAGCGCCGCCGCCGCTTCGTGGCCCAGGCATTGGCCGTGGGCCAACTCAAGAGCTGGGACCACCAGCCGCTGGTAGACGCCAGCCAGCAGTACATGCGCAACCACATCGACCTCGATGACCTGGAGCGCAAGGCACGTTATCCACAACCCTGCCCACTCCAATAACGTAAGGGGATGCACATGCAAAGGTTATCCACAGGACTGCTGGCCGGGTTGCTGGCCTTGGGCTGCGCGGCGGCCCAGGCCGAACCGGGCTGCGAGACGGTGAAAATGGCCGACCCGGGCTGGAGCGACATCGCCGCCACCAATGCCCTCACTGGGTTTGTGCTCGAAGGCATGGGCTACAAGCCCAGGGTCGATACCCTGGCGGTGCCGATCATTTTCGGCGGCCTCAAGGACGGCCAGGTGGATGTGTTCCTGGGCAACTGGATGCCGGCGCAGCAGGGCTTTTACGACAAGTTCGTGGCCTCGGGCGAGGTCACCCAACTGGCGAAAAACCTGGACGGCACCGAGTTCACCCTGGCCGTACCCGACTATGTGTGGGAGGCCGGCGTGCAGGATTTTGCCGACCTCAATCGGTTTGCCGAGCGCTTTGGCAGCAAGCTCTATGGCATCGGCGCCGGCGCCCCGGCCAACTTGTCGCTGCAAGAGATCATCAAGAAAAACGATTACGACCTGGGCCGCTGGAAACTGGTGGAATCCAGCGAGCAGGCGATGCTGGCCGAGGTAGGGCGGGCAGTGAAGCGCCAGCGCTTCGTGGCCTTTCTGGGCTGGACGCCGCACCCGATGAACGTGCAACTGAACATGCGCTACCTCAAGGGCGGCGAAAAGTACTTTGGCGCCACCGGCAGCGTCCACACCCTGACCCGCAAGGGTTATGCCCAGGCCTGCCCGAACGTGGCCAGGTTGCTGAACAACCTGACATTCACCCAGGCCATGGAAAACAGCATCATGGCCGCCGTGGCCAACGACAAAACCAGCAACGGCGCCGCGGCCAAGGCCTGGCTCCAGGCCAACCCGGCGGTGCTGGACGCATGGCTGGAGGGGGTGAAAACCCTGGATGGGCAGGAGGCGTTGGCGGCGGTTAAGGCCAGGCTTTAATGCCTGGTTTTTGCTTGGCGGTTTTTTCTGTGGGGCAGGTTCTGTGGGAGCGAGCCTGCTCGCGATGGCGGCAGTACAGCCAGCAACCATGACGGCAGGTATACCGCTATCGCGAGCAGGCTCGCTCCCACAGCGCTCTCCCATAGCGCTTTCCCACAGGGTTGGGCTCCTTAGGGTCCGCCCCCCGTCAACCCGCCACCTGATACTCTTTGGCCACCTCCCCCCACCTTCGAGGCCCCATGGCTGTGCCCACTCGCCATCAGTTGTTTCCCTTCCTCGCCTGGCTGCCGCGCCAGACCCGCGCCAGCGTGGGCCGCGACGCTATCGTCGGGTTGAGCGGGGCGATCCTGGCGTTGCCGCAGTCGATCGCCTATGCGCTGATCGCCGGCCTGCCGCCGGAATACGGTTTGTACGCGGCGATCGTGCCGGTGTTGATCGCCTGTTTGTGGGGCTCGTCGTGGCATTTGATCTGCGGGCCGACGGCGGCGATTTCCATCGTGCTGTACGCCAGTGTCAGCCCCTTGGCGGTGCCGGGGACGCAGGACTACGTGACCCTGATCCTGTTGCTGACCCTGCTGGCGGGCATTTTCCAGTGGCTGCTGGGGATGTTGCGCTTCGGCGCGCTGGTGAATTTCGTCTCCCATGCCGTGGTGCTGGGCTTCACCCTCGGCGCGGCGGTGGTGATTGCCCTGGGGCAGTTGCCCAACCTGTTGGGGCTGGAGGTGCCGAACCAGGCGACCGCGATCAACAGCCTGCTGGCGCTGCTGCGCGAGGCTGGGCACATCGACCGCCCGTCGCTGGCCCTGGGCCTGCTGACCCTGGCCCTGGGCATCGGCCTCAAGCGTTTGCTGCCGCGCTGGCCGACGCTGCTGCTGAGCCTGGTGGCCAGCAGCCTGCTGGTGTGGCTGTGGCCGGGGCTGTTTGGCCATGTGCAACGGGTCAGCGGGTTTGTCGGGCGCTTGCCGCCGTTCAGCGCTTTGCCGTTGGACCTGGACTTGATCCTGCGCCTGCTGCCCAGCGCGGTGGCGGTGGGCATGCTGGGGCTGGTCACCAGCCTGTCGATTGCCCGTTCGATCGCCGCACGTTCCCAGCAACTTCTCGACGCTAACCAGGAAGTTCGTGCCCAGGGCTTGTCCAATATCGTCGGTGGGTTTTTCTCCGGCTCGTTGTCGGCTGGCTCCTTCACCCGCTCCGGGTTGAGCTACGAGGCGGGTGCCTGCTCGCCGCTGGCCGGGGTGTTTTCGGCGCTGTGGGTGGCGCTGTTCGCCGTGGCCGGGGCAGGGTTGATCGCCCATATACCGCTGCCGAGCATGGCAGCGAGCATTGTGCTTATCAGTTGGGGGCTGGTGGATGTGCGCGGCATTCGCGCACTGCTGCGGGTCAGCCGCGCGGAGTTCGTGGTGATGCTGCTGACCTGCCTGGCGACCCTGTTGCTGGAGCTGCAAACGGCGATTTACGCCGGGGTGCTGGCGTCGCTGTTTTTCTACCTCAAGCGCACGTCGCAGCCACGGGTGCAGCAGTTGCGCGAGGGCGAGGACGATGTGCTGCGGGTCGGCGGGTCGATTTTTTTCGGCGCCAGCCATTACCTGCAAGTGCGCCTGCAACGCTTGCACGGCGCGCGGGTGGTGATCGACGCGCAGCAGATCAACTTTATCGACTACTCAGGGGTGGAGATGCTCCACCAGGAAGCGCGGCGCCTATTGCAGCAGGGCCGCAGCCTGACCCTGCGCCGCGCAAGGCCGCAGGTGGTGGAGGAATTGATGAAGCTGCAAGGGCCGCAGAAATGCCCGATTCGGTTTGAGGACTGAGGGGTTTCTTGCTATGGGAGCCAGCCTCTGTGGGAGCGAGCCTGCCCGCGATGGCGGTGGGTCAGAAAAGGTGATGTCGGCTGACACTGCGCCATCGCGAGCGGGCTCGCTCCCACCAGGAGAGGTGAAGCCCTATAGCGCCAACCCCTGCCGCAACTGCGCCAACACCGGCGCCGTGTCCGGGCGCACGCCGCGCCACAGGTAGAAGGCTTCGCCGGCCTGTTCGACGAGCATGCCCAGGCCATCGAGCGACAGCGCCGCACCGTGTTCGCTGGCCCAGCGGCAGAACGGGGTCGGGGCCTGGCTGTACATCATGTCGTAGCACACCGTGTGGCCCGGTTCGATCAGGCTGCTGGCAATCGGCGGCAGGTCGCCCGCGAGGCTGGCGGAGGTGGCGTTGATAATCACGTCCACCGATTCGTGCAGCCAATCGAAACCGCTGGCCGACACCGGCCCCAGGTCGGCGAAGAGTTCGGCCAGCAGTTCGGCTTTTTCTACGGTGCGGTTGGCGATTATCAGCGACGAGGGCTGCTCGCCCAGCAACGGCTCCAACGCCCCACGCACCGCGCCGCCCGCGCCCAGCAGCAGCACGCGCTTGCCCTTGAGGCTGACCCCGGCATTGACCGTGAGGTCGCGCACCAGGCCCGCGCCGTCGGTGTTGTCGCCCAGCAGTGTGCCGTCGTCGAGTTTGCTTAAGGTGTTGACCGCACCGGCCCGCAGGGCGCGCTCGGTGAGGCGGGTGGCCAGGCGATAGGCCTGTTCCTTGAAGGGCACTGTGACGTTGGCGCCGCGCCCCTCGCGGAAAAATTCCCGGGCGCAGTGGGCGAAATCGTCGAGCGGCGCCAGCAGCGTGTCGTAGGCCAGTTGCTGACCGGTCTGCTGGGCAAACAGGCGATGGATCAGCGGCGATTTGCTATGGGCAATCGGGTTACCGAAAACGACGTAGTGATCCATCGGGCATCTCCTCGGTCAGGCCAGCCAGTCGCGGTCTTGCAGGAAGTAGTCGGTCAGGCGCGCTTCTTCGCTGCCAGGCTCGGGTTTCCAGTCGTAGCTCCAGCGCACTTGCGGCGGCAACGACATGAGGATCGACTCGGTACGCCCGCCCGATTGCAGGCCAAACAGGGTGCCACGGTCGTAGACCAGGTTGAACTCCACGTAACGGCCGCGGCGCAACTCCTGGAATTGGCGCTGCTGCTCGCTGTAGGCCTGGGCCTTGCGGCGCTGGACGATGGGCAGGTAGGCGGCGATGTAGGCGTCGCCGATGGCGCGCATGAAGGCGAAGCAGGTGTCGAAATCCCACTCGTTCAGGTCATCGAAAAACAGGCCGCCGATGCCCCGCGGTTCGTTGCGGTGCTTGAGGTGGAAGTAGCTGTCGCACCAGGCCTTGTAGCGCGGGTAGACATCGGCGCCGAACGGCGCGCAGGCCTGTTCGGCCACGCGGTGCCAGTGCACGCAGTCTTCGTCGTTGCCGTAGTAGGGGGTCAGGTCGAAGCCGCCGCCGAACCACCACACCGGTTCTTCGCCTTCTTTTTCTGCGATGAAAAAGCGCACGTTGGCGTGGGACGTTGGCACATAGGGGTTGTGCGGGTGGATCACCAGGGACACCCCCAGCGCCTCGAAGCCACGGCCGGCCAGCTCGGGCCGATGGGCGCTGGCGGACGGCGGCAGGCCGCTGCCGAATACGTGGGAAAAGTTGACGCCGCCCTTCTCGATCACCGCGCCGTTTTCGATCACTCGCGTGCGACCGCCGCCGCCGGCGGGCCGGGTCCAGGCGTCTTCGACGAAACGGGTGCCACCGTCCTCGGTTTCCAGGGCGGCACAAATGCGGTCTTGCAGGTCGAGCAGGTAGGCTTTTACGGCCTCGGTGCGGGTAGTCATGGCATCACCTTGAATCGGGCAAAGCTACACGGCGCTTCGTATGGAGCCTGAGGCCGGCGCAAATGGGCGCGTAGCATACCACTGCGCTCGCGTGCGCCGCAGTTGACGAAGATCAAGCTTAGGAGTCCGATAGGAGCCTTTGCCAACCGACCCGAGGACAGTGCAGATGGCCAAGCGTATTGAGTTCCGTGCCCATGGCGGCCCCGACGTATTGGAGTACGTGGACTACTCAGCGGCCGCGCCCGGCCCCCAGCAAGTGCAAGTGCGCAACAAGGCCATTGGCCTGAACTTCATCGACACCTATTTTCGCAGTGGCTTGTACGCGCCGCCGGCCTTGCCCTCGGGCCTGGGCGCCGAGGGCGCCGGGGTGGTGGAGGCGGTGGGCAGCGAAGTGACCCGGTTCAAGGTGGGCGACCGCGTGGCGTACGGCAGCGGCCCGTTGGGCGCCTACAGCGACCTGCATGTGCTGCCGGCGAACAACCTGGTGCATCTGCCCGAGGCCATCAGCTTCGAGCAAGCGGCGGCGGTGATGCTCAAAGGCCTGACGGTGCAGTACCTGTTGCGCCAGACCTATGCCCTCCAGGGCGGCGAAACCATCCTGTTCCACGCTGCGGCCGGTGGCGTGGGTTCGCTGGCGTGCCAGTGGGCCAAGGCCCTGGGCGTGAAGCTGATCGGCACCGTCAGCTCGCCCGAAAAAGCGGCGCTGGCCAAATCCCTCGGCGCCTGGGCGACCATCGACTACAGCCGCGAAGACGTCGCACAGCGTGTACTGGAACTGACGGACGGGAAAAAGTGCGACGTGGTGTACGACGGCGTCGGCAAGGACACCTGGCTGACGTCCCTGGACAGCGTGGTGCCACGGGGCTTGGTGGTGAGTTTCGGCAATGCGTCGGGCGCGGTGGAAGGGGTGAACCTGGGGATCCTCGCGGCCAAGGGCTCGCTGTACGTGACCCGGCCGACCCTGGCGACTTACGCCAACACCGCCGAAACACTGCAAACCATGGCCGATGAGCTGTTCGCCATGGTCACCAGCGGCAAGCTGAAGGTAGACATCAGCCAGCGATACCCACTGGCCGAAGCGGCCAAGGCGCAGACCGAGCTGTCGGCGCGGCGCACCACGGGGTCGACGATTCTGTTGCCTTGAGGGCGCTATCGCGAGCGGGCAGTCCCTAACCCGCCCGCACCACTTGGCCGGTGGCCAGGTCGCGGATCACGCTGGGGTTCTTGCGCCCGCCCAGGCGCCCGCCCAGCACCAGGTCCAGTTGCCCGCGAAAATACTGCTCCACCCGCAACCGGGTACGCGCCGCCGGGCGGCCCTGAGGGTTGGCCGAAGTGGACACCAACGGCCCGACCAGCGAGCACAAATCGCGCACTTGCGGGTGGTCGCTGACGCGTAGGGCCACGGTTTCGTGTACGCCGGTGATCCACTGCGGCAGCATCCCGCGGTGGGGCACCAGCCAGGTGTTGGGCCCCGGCCAGGTGCTGGCCATGCGGTCGATCCACAGGTCGGGGAAGTCTTCGAACAAAAAGTCGAACTGGCGGATGTTGTCCGCCACCAGGATCAGGCCTTTTTCCACCGAACGGCCCTTGAGCATCAGCAAGCGCTCGACCGCGTCGAGGTTCCACGGGTCGCAACCCAGGCCCCACACGGCTTCGGTTGGATAGGCAATCACCGCCCCGGCGCGAATTTCTCGTGCGGCCTCTTGCACACGCCAACTATTGACCATCGCTGAGTCTCCAAAATGAAAGCTGCGCGCAGTTTACCGATCTTCCCGGTAAAGCCTAGCGCGCCAGCCAGCGCGCGCCTTCGCAAACGGCGCGGCCGTCCATCTCCAGCTCTGTCAGGGCCGCCAGCACCTTGGGCAAGGCCCAGCCACTGGCGGCGGCCAGGGCTTCGCTGGTGTGGGGCGCGGCGTGCAGCAGCGCCAGCAACGGGTGATCGCTCGGCGCCGGCGCCGCCTCGCAGGAGGGCGGTAGCTGCTGCCAGCCGCGCAGGGCTTCGAGCACGTGCTCGATGGTTTCCACCAGCACCGCGCCATCGCGGATCAACTGATGGCAACCCCGCGCTCCGGGGTGGTGGATGGAGCCGGGAATGGCATAGACCTCGCGGCCCTGTTCCGCCGCCAGCCGCGCGGTAATCAGCGAACCGCTGGCCACGCTGGCTTCCACCACCAGCACGCCGAGGGACAACCCGCTGATGATGCGGTTGCGCCGCGGGAAGTTGGCGGCGTTGGGCGCGGTCTCCAAGGGGAACTCGGACACCACTGCGCTACCGCCGTCGATCATGGCTTGCGCGAGGGTGCGATTGCGCTGTGGATAAAAATTTTCCAGGCCCGTGCCCAGCACGCCGATAGTCTGCCCGCCCACGTCCAGCGCGCCCTGGTGCGCCGCGCCGTCGATGCCCAGGGCCAGGCCGCTGGTAATGACAAAACCGGCGCCGGCCAGGCTGCGGGAAAACGTAGCGGCGGTGTCCATGCCCGGGCGCGACGCGCGGCGGCTGCCGACCATCGCCAACTGCGGTTTTTCCAGAATCTGCGGCGCGCCTGCGACGAACAACAGCGGCGGCGCATCGTCAATTTCCGCCAGCAGCGCGGGGTAGCCGGGCTGGTCCCACATCAGCAAATGCTGGCCCGGGCGCTCCAGCCAGGCCAATGCGTGGCTGGCGCCGTCGCGCACTTGGGGGTTGCGCCGGGCATCGCTACAGGCCGCCGGCAACCCCAAGGCGCGCCAGGCACTGGCCGGTGCGCTGAGGGCTTTGGAGGCCGAACCGAAGGCTTGCAGCAGCGTGTAAAAACGCCGCGGGCCGAGCTCCGGCAGGCGATGCAGGCGCAGGCGCGCCTCGAGTTCGGCAGGGGATAGAACGGTGGGAGCAGGTGTGGGCATCGGATCATCCTTGATCGATATAAGTCCCTTCGGAAAAGGAACAAGCTGTGGATAAGTCTGTTGGTAACTTGTTGAGAATCTGTGATTTCACCGGCCTTTTCAGGCCCTTCGCAGCGCCCATACGGCGACTGCTCGTTTCAACATCGGGGGAATCCCTTTATTATGTGCGTTCGCGCCCAACGCCTGAGCCCGCGTGGCTCGCTCCCCCAGGAGCGCGTTGGGCACCGGTCGCCCGTCAGGCCGCCGATTTCGCCCTTACTTCACACGTGCAGCAATTACGCTTATGGCCATTTTGAACATCCTCGAATTTCCCGACTCGCGCCTGCGCACTGTCGCCAAACCGGTGGCCGTAGTGGACGCCGAGGTGCGCCAGTTGGTCGATGACATGTTTGAAACAATGTATGAGGCCCCCGGCATCGGCCTGGCCGCCACCCAGGTCAACGTGCATAAGCGCGTGGTGGTCATGGACCTGTCCGAAGATCGCAGCGCGCCCCAGGTGTTCATCAACCCTGAGTTCGAGCCGCTGACCGAAGAAATGGGCGAGTATCAGGAAGGCTGCCTGTCGGTGCCGGAGTTCTACGAGAACGTCGAGCGCCCGTTGCGCGTCAAGATCAAAGCCCTGGACCGCGACGGCAAGCCGTTCGAGCAGATTGCCGAAGGTCTGCTGGCGGTGTGTATCCAGCATGAGTGCGATCACCTCAACGGCAAGTTGTTCGTCGATTACCTGTCCACGCTCAAACGCGACCGGATCAAGAAGAAGCTGGAAAAGAAACATCGCCAGCAAGCTTGATCCCCTTCTTTCAAAGGCTTGCTGCAGCAAGCCTTTTTCTTTTTCGCGTGTTTTCAACCGAGAACTTTCATGACTGAGCCACTGCGCATTGTCTTTGCCGGCACCCCCGAATTTGCCGCCGAACACCTCAAGGCCCTGCTCGACAGCCCTTACCAGATCGTGGCCGTGTACACCCAGCCCGACCGCCCGGCCGGCCGCGGGCAAAAACTGGCGCCCAGCCCGGTCAAGCAACTGGCCCTGGAACACAACATCGCCGTGCTACAACCGCCAACCCTGCGCAACGCCGAGGCCCAAGCCGAACTGGCGGCCCTCAAGCCCGACCTGCTGGTGGTGGTGGCCTACGGCCTGATCTTGCCGCAAGCGGTGCTGGATATTCCGCGCCTGGGCTGCATCAACAGCCACGCCTCGCTGCTGCCACGCTGGCGCGGGGCGGCGCCGATCCAGCGCGCCGTGCAAGCCGGCGATGCCGAAAGCGGCGTGACCGTGATGCGCATGGAACTGGGCCTGGACACCGGGCCGATGCTGCTTAAGGTCGCCACGCCCATCAGCGCCACCGACACCGGCGGCAGCCTGCATGACCGCCTCGCGCAAATCGGCCCGCCCGCCGTGCTGCAAGCCATCGCCGGGCTCGCTGCTGGCACCCTGCAAGGCGAAGTGCAGGACGACGCCCTCGCCACCTACGCCCACAAGTTGAACAAAGACGAAGCGCGTATCGACTGGAGCCGCCCAGCGCTGGAGTTGGAGCGCTTGGTGCGGGCCTTCTACCCGTGGCCGATCTGCCACAGCACGCTCAACGGCGAAGCGCTGAAAGTGCTCGCCGCCAGCCTGGCCGACGGCCACGGCGCACCGGGCGAGATTCTCGCCGCCAGCAAGGATGGCCTGGTGGTGGCCTGTGGCGAGCAGGCGCTGTGCCTGACCCGTCTGCAATTGCCCGGCGGCAAGGCGCTGAACTTCAGCGATTTGTTCAACAGCCGCCGTGAGAAGTTCGCCCTGGGCACCGTCCTCGGCCACGCGGCAGATGCCCAATGAACCCGCGTCTGGCCGCCGCCAAGGCCCTGGCCGCCGTGCTCAGCGGCAAGGCCTCGCTCAACAGTTCGCTGCCGACCCAGTTGGATAAGGTGCAAGACCGCGACCGTGGTTTCACCCAGGACCTGGCCTTCGGCACCGCCCGCTGGCAGCCGCGGTTGTCGGCGCTGGCAGCCACGTTGCTGCAAAAACCCTTCAAGGCTGCCGATGCCGACGTCGAGGCGTTGTTGCTGGTGGGCCTGTACCAGTTGCTCTACAGCCGCGTGCCGGCCCACGCCGCCATCGGTGAAACCGTGGGTTGCGCCGACAAGCTGAAAAAGCCCTGGGCCAAGGCCCTACTCAACGCCGTGTTGCGCCGCGCCCAGCGCGAAAGCGAGGCGCTGTTGGCCGAGCTGGAGCACGACCCGGTGGTGCGCACCGCCCACCCGCGCTGGTTGCAAAAATCCCTCAAGGCCTTCTGGCCTCAGCAATGGGAAGCCATCTGCGCGGCGAACAACGCCCACCCGCCGATGATTCTGCGGGTCAACCGCCGCCATCATGGCCGCGACGCGTACCTCGGTTTGCTCAGCGCCGCAGGCGTGGCCGCCAAGGCGTGCGTGTTCAGCCAGGACGGCATCATCCTCGACGAGCCAAGTGACGTGCGCCAGTTGCCCGGTTTTGCCGAAGGCTGGATCAGCGTGCAGGACGAAGCCGCGCAACTGGCCGCCGACCTGCTCGACCTGGCCCCCGGCCAGCGCGTGCTCGACGCCTGCTGCGCGCCGGGCGGCAAGACGTGCCACATCCTGGAAGTCGAACCGGCCCTGGCCGGCGTGGTGGCCGTGGACCTGGAAGCCAAGCGCCTGGTGCGCGTGCGGGAAAACCTCGCGCGCCTGGGCCTGAGCGCCGAGTTGATCGCCGCCGATGGCCGCGACACCGCCGCGTGGTGGGACGGCAAGCCGTTCCAGCGCATCCTGCTGGACGCGCCGTGCTCGGCCACCGGGGTGATCCGCCGCCACCCGGACATCAAACTGACCCGCCAACCCGACGACATCGCCGCCCTCGCGGTGCTGCAAGGCGAGTTGCTCGACGCCCTGTGGCCGACCCTGGAGGTGGGCGGGGTGCTGCTCTACGCCACGTGCTCCACCTTGCCGACGGAAAACACCGAGGTTATCCAGGCGTTCTTGCAACGCACCCCGGGCGCACGGGAGTTGGACATCGCCGGCCAACTGGGGCAGCCTGCCGCCGGCATCAAACAGCCCCACGGGCGCCAGTTGCTGGCGCAAGAGGGCGGGCATGACGGTTTCTACTACGCCAAGCTAATCAAGATCGCCGCCGCGCGCGGTTAACGGTTTTAAGGGAGTGAGCGGATGAAAATCATCATCCTCGGCGCAGGGCAGGTGGGCGGTTCGCTGGCAGAACACTTGGCCAGCGAAGCCAATGACATCACGGTGGTCGATACCGACGGCGAACGCCTGCGCGACCTCGGTGATCGCCTGGACATCCGCACGGTGCAGGGCCGCGGCTCGCTGCCGACCGTGCTGCGCCAGGCCGGCGCCGACGACGCCGACATGCTGGTGGCCGTGACCAACAGCGATGAAACCAACATGGTCGCCTGCCAGGTCGCCCACACGCTGTTCCACACCCCGACCAAAATTGCCCGCGTGCGCGAAGCGTCCTACCTGACCCGCGCCGACCTGTTCGACAACGACGCGATCCCGGTGGACGTGCTCATCAGCCCCGAGCAAGTGGTCACCAACTACATCAAGCGCCTGATCGAGCACCCCGGCGCCCTGCAAGTCATCAACTTCGCCGAGGGCAAGGCCCAACTGGTAGCGGTCAAGGCCTACTACGGCGGGCCGCTGGTGGGCCAGCAACTGCGCCAGTTACGCGAGCACATGCCGAATGTGGAGACGCGAGTCGCAGCTATTTTCCGACGCGACCGGCCGATCCTGCCCCAGGGCGATACGGTGATCGAAGCGGACGACGAAGTATTTTTCATCGCCGCCAAAGCGCACATTCGCGCGGTGATGAGCGAAATGCGCCGCCTCGATGAAAGCTACAAGCGCATCGTGATCGCCGGCGGTGGGCAGATCGGCGAACGCTTGGCCGAAGCCATCGAAAGCCGCTACCAAGTGAAGATCATCGAGATGAACCCGGCGCGCTGCCGCTACCTCTCCGATACCCTGGACAGCACCGTGGTACTGCAAGGCAGCGCTTCGGACCGCGACCTGCTGTTGGAAGAAAACATCGCCGAAGCCGATATTTTCCTGGCGCTAACCAACGATGACGAAGCCAACATCATGTCTTCGCTGCTGGCCAAACGCCTGGGCGCGCGCAAGGTGATGACCATCATCAACAACCCGGCCTATGTCGACCTGATCCAGGGCGGCGATATCGATATCGCCATCAGCCCGCAATTGGCCACCATCGGCACCTTGCTCACCCACGTGCGCCGCGGCGATATCGTCAGCGTGCACTCGCTGCGCCGCGGCGCCGCGGAGGCCATCGAGGCGATTGCCCACGGCGACTCCAAGTCGAGCAAGGTAGTCGGCAAGGCCATCGAGAACATCGGCCTGCCGCCGGGCACCACCATCGGCGCGATCATCCGCGACGAGGAAGTCATCATCGCCCACGACGACACGGTGATCGAAGCGGGCGACCACGTGATCCTGTTTCTTGTGGATAAAAAGCACATCCGCGATGTGGAAAAACTGTTCCACGTGGGGTTGAGCTTCTTCTAACCCCTTTGGCCTACCTCAAGAAGGAATCCATCCATGCTCGATTCCCTGGAAAAAATGCTCGCCAAGGGTGTGGATAACGCCCTGCTGCGCTTCGGCCTGGGCAAGGGCTACCTGGACCTGGGCGACAACGCCCGCGCAGCCGAGCACTTCACCCGTTGCGTAGCTTTTGACCCTAAGTATTCGGCAGCCTGGAAGCTGTTGGGCAAGGCGCACCTGGGCCTGGCCGACCGCGCCGGCGCACGGCACGCCTGGGAGCAGGGGCTGGAAGCGGCCCGCAGCCATGGCGACAAGCAGGCAGAAAAGGAAATGAGCGTGTTTTTGAAGAAGCTCGACCGCCAGGCGCAATGACCGCGGCGGCTACAGGTAGCGCAACGCGATCCCTTCGGCATCGACTTGCACCACTTCCATGCGCACCCGCGGCGCCACCACGGGCAGGCCTTGCACCTGGCCGTAGACCACCGCGCCCTTGCTCAGCCCCGCCAGGGCCGGGTGTTTGACGTACACCCCGCTGGCGGAAAGGTGGCGGGTCTGGCCCAGGCATTCGCCGAAGCTTTCATGCTGGATCTTGATGCGAAAGGATTTGCGTAGATCGGACATCTGTTGCGCCCTTATTGAACCTTTGCGTTGTGGATAACCCTGCAAGAAGGTTATCCACAGATCGTGCCAATGCACTCAGTACCAGCGAGCCTCGCCCGGTGGGCGCTTCTTGAAGCGCTTCATGCTCCACATGTATTGGCTTGGGTAAGCCGCCACATACTTCTCCACGACCTGGCTCATGGCCGCGCAAGACGTTTGGGTATCGGTGCTGTACATGGCCTCTGGCGCAGCTTCGAGGATCACTTTGTAGCCCGAACCGTCCGGCAGGCGCAGGGCATGCAGGAACACGCCCACGGCTTTGCCGCCGGCGAGCATGTTGGGCACGAACTTGCTGGTCAGGGCCTGGGTGGCGAAAAACGGCACGAAGATACCGGCGGATTCGGCCGGTTCCGGGTCAGCCGGGATGCCCACTGCACCACCTTTGCGCACTTCCTTTATGACACTGAGGATGCCTTCTTTGGTCGATGCCGCGACGCGGTTGCCCAGTTGCACGCGTTGCTTGCGCAGCAGCTCGTCCACAGCTTTGAGCTTGGGCGGGCGGTAGAAAATAATCGGTTTGCATTGGCTGCAATAGAAGTGGTTGAGCACTTCCCAGTTGCCCAGGTGGCTGGTGATGCCGACCACGCCTTTGCCCGAGGCCAGGGCCTCCTTGAGCACCTCCAGGCCTTCGACTTCGCGCACCAGATCGATGGAGCGCTGCGCCGGCCAGATCCACGCGCAGGCGCTTTCGGTCAGCGACTTGCCGATGTCCCTCAGGCTGCGCCCGACCAATTGCTCGCGCTCGGCGGGGTCCATGTCGGGGAAGCACTTGCTCAGGTTAATGCGCACCACGTCGCGCGAACGGTTCGGGGTTTTCCACATCACCCAGCCAATGGCCGCGCCCACCGCTTGCACGGCCCGCCACGGCAGCAGGGCAAACAACCGCAGAGCGCCTACCAGCAAGGCGCCTTTCAACTTATCCACAGGTCACTCCTGATCTCATGTGCTGTGTGCGAACCGCGCATTCTAACTGCGTGCGGCCAAGGGCGCGTAGCGATCACAGTCAACGGTGTGGTCCATGACCATGCCCGAGGCCTGCATCAGCGCATAACAGATGGTCGGGCCAACGAAGGTGAAGCCGGCCTTTTTCAGGCCCCGGCTCATGGCTTCGGCTTCGGGGGTAACCGCGGGGACTTCGCTGCGGTCCTTGAAGTGGTTGATTTTCGGCTGCCCACCGACGAACGACCACAGCAGCGCCACCGGGTCGTCCTGGGCCAGCCACGCCTGGGCGTTGCGCCGGGCGGCGTTGAGCTTCAGGCGATTGCGGATGATCCCGGGGTCGAGCATCAATTGCTCGATTTCGGCGTCGCTCATCTGCGCCACGCGCTGCACATCAAAGCCGAACAGGACCTGGCGATAATGTTCGCGTTTGCGCAAAACCGTGATCCAGGACAACCCGGCCTGGAACCCTTCGAGCAATAACAACTCGAACAGACGCTGCGCATCGCGTAGCGGCACGCCCCACTCCTGATCGTGATAAGCCATGTAAAGCGGATCTTGTGAGCACCAAAAGCAGCGTGGCATAAGGCTCCAGGGGGCGTGCGCGCAAATGAATCGGGTATACTCCCGCTCTTTAAATCGCAGCCCAAGAAACAGGTGAATTTGTGAGCCAGCCTACGCCAGCCGTGCGTACCTTCCAAGACTTGATCCTCGCGCTCCAGCAATACTGGGCCGAGCAAGGTTGTGTGGTACTTCAGCCCTACGATATGGAAGTAGGCGCCGGCACTTTTCATACCGCCACGTTCCTGCGCGCCATCGGCCCGGAAACCTGGAACGCCGCTTATGTGCAGCCCAGTCGTCGCCCGACTGACGGCCGCTACGGCGAAAACCCGAACCGTCTGCAGCACTACTATCAGTTCCAGGTTGTCCTGAAGCCGAACCCGGACAACTTCCAGGAGCTGTACCTGGGCTCGCTCAAGCACGTGGGCCTGGACCCGCTGGTGCACGACATCCGCTTCGTCGAAGACAACTGGGAATCGCCGACCCTGGGCGCCTGGGGCCTGGGCTGGGAAGTCTGGCTCAACGGCATGGAAGTCACCCAGTTCACCTACTTCCAGCAAGCGGGCGGCATCGAGTGCTACCCGGTGACCGGCGAAATCACCTACGGCCTCGAACGCCTGGCCATGTACCTGCAAGGCGTGGACTCGGTCTACGACCTGGTCTGGGCCGATGGCCCGTTCGGCAAGGTGACCTACGGCGACGTGTTCCACCAGAACGAAGTGGAGCAATCGACCTACAACTTCGAGCACGCCAACGTCGAGAAACTGTTCGAGCTGTTCGACTTCTATGAAAGCGAAGCCAAGCGCCTGATCGAACTCGACCAGCCGCTGCCGTTGCCCAGCTATGAAATGGTGTTGAAGGCGTCCCACACCTTCAACCTGCTGGACGCGCGCCGGGCGATCTCGGTGACCGCGCGCCAGCAATACATCCTGCGAGTGCGCACCCTGGCGCGTTCCGTCGCCCAAGCCTACCTGCTGGCCCGCGCCAAGCTGGGCTTCCCGATGGCAACCCCGGACCTGCGTGATGAAGTGTTGGCTAAGCTGGAGGCTGCACAATGAGTGCTCAAGATTTTCTGGTTGAACTGGGCACCGAAGAACTGCCACCCAAAGCCCTGAATACCCTGGCCGAAGCGTTCCTCGCCGGTATCGACAAAGGCCTGCAGGCCGCGGGCCTGGGCTATGAAGCCAAGCAGGTCTACGCCGCGCCGCGCCGCTTGGCCGTGCTGATTACCGCGCTCGCCACCCAGCAGCCGGACCGCAGCATCAACCTCGACGGCCCGCCCCGCCAGGCCGCGTTCGATGCCGAAGGCAACCCGACCCAAGCCGCCCTTGGCTTTGCCAAGAAATGTGGCGTGGAGCTGAGCGAAATCGACCAGAGCGGCGCGAAACTGCGCTTCAGCCAGGTCATCAAGGGCAAGCCAACCGCCAGCCTGCTGCCGACCATCGTCGAAGACTCCCTCAACGACCTGCCGATTCCCAAGCGTATGCGCTGGGGCGCGCGCAAAGAAGAATTCGTACGCCCAACCCAATGGCTGGTGATGCTGCTCGGTGACCAGGTCATCGACTGCACCATCCTGGCGCAAAAGGCCGGCCGCGATTCCCGTGGGCACCGCTTCCACCACCCGGACAGCGTGCGCATCACCTCGCCAGCCAACTACCTGAACGACTTGCGCGCCGCCTATGTACTGGCCGACGCCAACGAGCGCCGCGCCATCATCAGCCAGCGCACCGCAGAACTGGCCACCCGCCAGGAAGGCACCGCGATCGTGCCACCAGCGCTGCTCGACGAAGTGACCGCCCTGGTGGAATGGCCCGTGCCGCTGGTGTGCTCGTTCGAGGAACGCTTCCTCGACGTGCCCCAGGAAGCCCTGATTACCACCATGCAGGACAACCAGAAGTACTTCTGCCTGCTGGACGCTGATGGCAAGTTGCTGCCGCGCTTTATCACCGTAGCCAACATCGAAAGCAAAGACCCACAGCAGATCATCGACGGTAACGAGAAAGTGGTTCGCCCACGCCTCACCGACGCCGAGTTCTTCTTCAAGCAAGACAAGAAGCAAAAACTCGAAGCCTTCAACCTGCGCCTGCAAAACGTGGTGTTCCAGGAAAAACTGGGCAGCGTCTACGACAAGGCCGAGCGTGTTTCCAAGCTGGCGGCGCACATCGCCACCCGCATCGGCGGCGACGCCACCCGCGCGGCCCGTGCCGGCCTACTGTCCAAGTGCGACCTGGCCACCGAAATGGTCGGCGAGTTCCCGGAAATGCAAGGCGTGGCCGGCTACTACTACGCCCTCAACGATGGTGAGCCGCAAGACGTCGCCCTGGCCCTGAACGAGCAGTACATGCCCCGTGGCGCCGGCGCCGAACTGCCGAGCACCCTCACCGGCGCGGCCGTGGCGATTGCCGACAAGCTCGACACCCTGGTAGGGATCTTCGGCATCGGCATGCTGCCCACCGGCAGCAAAGACCCCTACGCCCTGCGCCGTGCCGCCCTCGGCGTGCTGCGCATCCTGATCGACAAGAAACTCGACCTCGACCTGACCGACGCCGTGGCCTTCGCGGTCAATGCGTTCGGCGCCAAGGTCAAGGCCGCGGGCCTGGCCGATCTGGTGCTGGAATTCATCTTCGACCGCTTGCGCGCTCGCTATGAAGACGAAGGCGTGGACGTTGCCACCTACCTCTCGGTGCGCGCCCTGAAACCCGGCTCGGCCCTGGACTTCGACCAGCGTGTGCAAGCGGTGCAGGCCTTCCGCCAACTGCCGGAAGCGGCAGCGCTGGCGGCGGTGAACAAGCGGGTATCGAACTTGCTGAGCAAGGTTGAAGGCAATATCCCAACCACCGTTGAAGCCAAATACTTCGACAACGCCAACGAGTTCTCCCTGTACTCGGCCATCCAGCAAGCCGACCAGGCTGTGCAACCGATGGCGGCGGCGCGTCAGTACCGCGAGTCCCTCGCACGCCTGGCAGCCCTGCGTGAACCCGTTGACGCTTTCTTCGAAGCGGTAATGGTCAACGCCGAAGATGCCAACGTGCGGGCCAACCGCTACGCGCTGTTGGCACGTCTGCGCGGCCTGTTCCTGGGCGTTGCCGACATTTCGCTGCTGGGCTAAGGAGTCGCCGTTGAAACTGCTGATGCTCGATCGGGACGGGGTCATCAACTATGACAGCGACGCTTACATCAAGTCGGTCGAGGAGTGGACTCCACTGCCCGGCTCGGTCGAAGCCATCGCGCAGTTGAGCAAGGCCGGATGGACGGTGGCCGTCGCCACCAACCAGTCCGGCATTGCTCGCGGCTACTACGACATCGCCACGCTGGACGCCATGCACCAGCGCCTGCGCGCCCTGGTGGCGGAGCAGGGGGGTGAGCTGGGCCTGATCGTCTACTGCCCCCATGGCCCCGATGAAGGCTGCGATTGCCGCAAACCCAAACCCGGCCTGCTGAAAACCATCGCGGCTCATTACCAGGTGGAATTGGCCCGTGTCTGGTTCGTGGGCGACAGCATCAGTGACCTGGAGGCAGCCAAAGCCGTCGACTGTCAGCCAGTTTTGGTAAAAACCGGTAAAGGCGAAAAGACTCTGGGCAAAACCCTACCGGTGGGCACCTTGATTTTTGACGATCTGGCGGCGATTGCCGCTGAACTTATCCACAACTAGGGTTCTTCTGACGTCCTGACCAGGGAATGTTCGGGAGTGCGCTTGAACAGGCGGGCAATGCCCGCAACGGTAAATGTCGCTATGTCGATCTTGCAGGCAATCAGGACCTTCTTCTTTTACCTGCTGCTGGGCACCAGCTCCTTGCTCTGGTGCAGCCTGAGCTTTTTCATCGCGCCTTTTCTGCCTTTCAAGGCCCGCTATCGCTTCATCAACGTCTATTGGTGCCGTTGTGCGCTGTGGCTGAGCAAGGTCTTTCTCGACATCCGCTTTGAAGTCAAAGGCGCCGAGAACGTCCCTGCACAACCCTGCGTCATCCTGTCGAACCACCAAAGCACCTGGGAGACGTTCTTTCTCTCCGCCTATTTCCAGCCCTTGAGCCAAGTCCTCAAGCGCGAACTGCTGTTCGTGCCCTTCTTCGGCTGGGCCATGGCCATGCTGCGCCCGATCGCCATCGACCGCGACAACCCCAAGGCCGCCCTCAAGCACGTCGCCAAAAAAGGCGATGAACTGCTCAAGGACGGCGTCTGGGTCCTGATCTTCCCCGAAGGCACCCGCGTCCCCTTCGGCCAGGTCGGCAAATTCTCCCGAGGCGGCACCGCCCTGGCCGTCAACGCCGACCTGCCCGTCCTGCCCATTGCCCACAACGCCGGCAAATTCTGGCCAAAAACCGGTTGGGCGAAAAAAGCCGGCGTCATCACCGTCGTCATCGGCGAACCCATGCACGCCAACGGCACCGGCCCCCGCGCCATCGCCGAACTCAACGACCGCGCCGCCGCTTGGAACGAACAAACCCAACGCGACATGGGCTCCCTGCCGCCGAGCATGGCTGAAGTGGAAAAAGTGGCTGTTTAAACTCTGTGGATAAACTGTGGGCTGTTCTATGGGTGAGAGAGCCAGCCATACGTATTACATTGATTTTTATGTATATTTCTTAAGAGCATAAACCTCATGGAGAGGTGCATAAGTTTTTAAACAGCTCAATGGCACTATGACCAGTGAACACCTGTGTTTAGCACTGGGCCGGGCCACCACGCAGCAGATCACCCCGTAGAGCTTTTTACTACAACATATCTTTTACTTAAAAGGAGCGGGTGTTGAGCCGCAGCAAACCAGTAGCACTGTTCATTTGCCTGAGGTAGCAGCACATTAAGATTACGATCCAAATGCAATTCACGAAGCAGTTGTCGGACTGAGTATCCCGACCAACTTCCCGGCATACTTACCTGGAAAATTTACTATCATTCAGCCACTATTCTGATACCAGTCAGAGAGCGATCCTCCCCCCAAGACATAGCGCTTCGAAAAGCACACTTTTTTCAATGAACACACTGGTTTTTTGTGGTATTTTCATAAAGTTGCGGCATCGCATAGATGCTAAACACTGGGCCGGGCGAGCCTAGTGCACCTATTTTGAGTACAGCCATCCATTGGGATGGCGCTCAGAGAGTATCTTCTGTGGCAAATAGTACATTTGATAATTTTATACTTAAATCAAATAAAAAGCCTTTGGCCCCCCCTCGGGAACCAGAAAGTGGCTTACCTCAAATAACCATATTAATGTGCACCTATAATGGTGAACATTTTTTGGCTGAGCAATTAGAGTCTTTCAATTATCAAACACACACTTCATGGAACTTGATTGTTTCTGATGATGGCTCTCGAGACAATACGCTAAATATCCTCAAGTGCCATCAACAAAAGCTTGATAAAGACAGGCTTAAAATCGTTCCTGGGCCCCAACAAAACTTTGTCAGGAATTTTTTATCTCTTTGCTGCCGCGTTGATATAGAAGCAGATTTCTATGCCTGGGCAGATCAAGACGACATCTGGAATGAAGATAAGCTTCAAGTAGCCTCAAATTGGTTGAGCACGATTCCCAAGCAACTGCCGGCCCTTTATTGCAGCAGAACACAGCTGATTGATGAGTCAAACAACTTGATTGGATTTTCACCAAAATTTAGTCGCCCACCTAGCTTTGCCAATGCCCTAGTGCAAAATATTGGTGGTGGAAACACCATGGTGTTTAATCATACTGCAAAGCTGTTACTCCAAGAAGCCGGAGACAAATTAGATATTCCAACTCACGACTGGTGGGCATATCAATTAATTACAGGTGCTGGCGGAGTGATACATTATGACGAATCTCCGCACCTACTGTATCGGCAGCACAGTAGCAATCTGATAGGTAGCAATTCTGGCTGGCTAGCAAGATTTCAGCGCCTACGCGGCACGCTTCGAGGTGATTTCAAAGCTTGGAGCAGGAAAAACATCGAAGCGCTGGATAGTGTCCGTCACTTGCTTACCCTAGAAAACCAATTAATACTGGATAACTTTAAACATGCATGCAACCAAAAATCATGGAACGTAGTGTGGAGCCTTAGGAAAGCAGGTGTGTATAGGCAAACATGGCTTGGAAACTTAAGCCTCATATTGGCCTGCTTGGCCAAGGAAGGTAGACGTTGACATGAACCCCGACTAGAAATACTTGCTGCCAAACTATCATCGACTAACTTAACATGACAACTCAACGATCAGGATAATTAAAGTGCCATTTTTGTCTGTAGTTTTCATCGTTCGAAATCAGTCGGACACAATTGAAAGTATACTGTCCGATGCCACCACTGTTATCTCGAACCTGGTCAGCGATTATGAGTTAATCATTGTTGATAATGCTTCAGAAGACAATAGTATTTCAGTAATGAAACGTCTGACAGGCGAGAGTGGCTTTGCTAATCTACAGGTTTATGCTCTGACTAAGGAAGTAGATACTGATACCGCCTCTTGGGTGGGGCTAGAGAATGCGCTAGGCGACTTTGTGGCCGTCATCGATCCTCTAATAGACGACATCAACTTTCTGCCAGAGTTATTGGATCAAGCAGTGCGTGGCTCTGACGTGGTTTTTGCAAATAATGAACAAAAACCAGCTCGCAGCCTCGCCTATCGCGCAGCCTTCGCTCTTTTCAACGGTTTATATAGTTGGTTCAACGGCGTCCATCTTGCTAAAGAAGCACCTCAGTATCGCATTCTCAGCAAAAGGGTCATTAACTTTATTCTTCAGCACCCTCAACCATCCATGACATATCGCCACCTTCCCGCGACCGGGGGTTTTGCTCGCTCATACTTGAACTACAGCTCTAAACCTAAGGCCTCGCAGCAAAAACGCTTAGGAGAGAGCATTGATCGTGGCATGCGGCTACTCGTTTCAACCACCCGCGCACCTATGCGACTGGTCACATCTCTTTCTCTCTTCGGGGCAGTAGCCAATTTGATCTATAGCGTTTACGTTGTTGCAATCGGCCTTTTGAAAGCCGACGTTGCCCCTGGCTGGATCAGTTTTTCACTCCAACAATCTGGTATGTTTTTCTTGATTTCACTTGTACTGCTTGTGTTGGGCGAATACATTCTCAATATGGCCAGTCTATCAAATGAAGGCCCGCTCTATCATGTTGGCCAAGAGTTTACGAGTGCCCGCATGACACGCCGTGAAAAACTCAATATTGAAGAGGTGGCTCCAACTAAAATAATGCCTCCAATCTCACCTACAGATCAGGCGTCATGATGAGAAAGTCCAGTCCACAACAAGAAGCAATCATCATCGGCGGTGGATTTTACGGCGCAGCGATTGCTATCTATCTTGCTAAGCAACGCGGACTGAAACACATTGTACTTATCGAGCGTGAACCAGCGCTAATGATGCGTGCCTCTTATAATAACCAAGCGCGAGTTCATAACGGATATCATTATCCACGTAGTTTTACAACCGCGTACCGAAGCCGTATAAATTTGCCTAGGTTCGTTCGTGACTGGCCACAAGTAGTTAAGCAAGACTTTGTTAAGTTATATGCAATCGCACGGAGAAACTCAAAAGTAACAGCGAAACAGTTTCAACGATTTTGCCGTGATATTGGTGCAAGCATTCTCCCAGCGGACCCTGCCTTACGAGCGCTTTTTGAACCGCGCCTAATTGAAGACGTGTTCTTGGTGGAAGAGTATGCCTTCGATACGACAAAACTTTCCCGTTGGGCTGAAAGGGAATTGAGGGAAAGTGGTGTTGAAATTCGCTATGAGTCCCGCGTAGTAGAGATATCAAGAGGCGCAGAAGCGCCCCTTGAAATCATCACAGAATCCAAATTTGGAGTAAGGGATTCCATTTCCTGCAGTTTTGTTTTCAATTGTACCTACAGTGGTCTAAACCAGTTCAAGGGAGAATTTTCCGGAGTAAAAGCTGAGCTGAAACAAGAGATAACTGAAATGGCGCTTATGCAAATGCCATCAGCTCTGAATGGCCTGGGGATAACCGTGATGGATGGACCTTTTTTTTCGTTAATGCCGTTTCCGGCTAGGGGCCTGCATACCCTATCTCATGTTCGCTATACACCGCATTTGAATTGGAACGACGTAGAAGGCCTTGATCCTTACGAGAAACTCAAGCAGTACGATCGCGCCACACGTGTTGATCGTATGGTTAGAGATGTGGCCAGGTATATTCCGTCGTTGCACAGCGCCACATATACCGATTCTCTATTCGAAGTAAAAACGGTGCTCGTAAAAAATGAAGGCGACGATGGACGTCCAATTTTTTTTGAAAAACATCAAAACTTGCCAGGATGCTATTCAATTCTAGGCGGAAAAATCGACAATATTTATGATGTCCTTGAAACGCTAGACACGGAAGACTTATCTGTTAAGCCAACCAGGGATATGCAGGAGTAAAATATGAGCAATGCACTTATCGGTTTCTCCGGATTTGTTGGTTCTACTCTTCTGAAGCAAGCGCCGTTCGACGCGCTCTTTCGTTCAACCAACATTGACAAGATTGATGGCCAAACATTCCAGACGGTCGTCTGCGCAGGGGCCCCGGCACAGAAATGGATCGCCAATCGAGACCCGGAAGGCGATCAGCAAAAAATTGACGAGCTAATTGCTCACCTTTCCACAATTAAGTGCCGAACATTCGTACTAATCAGCACGGTTGATGTATTCAAAACTGTTCTCGGAGTGGATGAAGACACTCCAGTCGAAGAAGAAGAACTTCACGCCTACGGTCTGAATCGCCGTCGTTTGGAAAAATTTATAGAAGGCGGCGGCAAAAACTGAGTGCAACACCTGACCTTTCCGGTACGGTGCTGCCCCTATGTCCTATTCCGAACTCAGCGTTGAAGAACGCGCCACCATTCAAATCGGCAATGCCCAAGGCTTCAGCCTG